>NZ_CAXUCH010000286.1:0-5010 GCF_964249325.1 uncultured Mycobacterium sp.
GACGGGGGAGGGGCCGCGGTCGGGCGGGGACGCACCGGCGGCGGGTAGGCCGGCAACGGCATGGTCGGCTGATGTTGAGCCTGGGCATGCGGCGGTTGCGCCGGAGGGGAACCCCCAGGCGATGCGGGACGCAGCCGGTCCCTCAGGAAGTCGTCACGCTCGCTCATCAGTTCCCCGCGGTCGGTTCGGTGCAGAAAGACGCTGCCGCCCATCGGCAACGTGGGGCATGCGACCAGTATCGGTCACACGTCGTCCTGCGGCCCCGGCCCGGTCGGGCAAAACAGCATGGCCACATGCCACCGAAGCCCGGCGGCCTAGGTGAGCCGCATCAGCGGCCACCCTATGGTCTGTGACCAGCTGTCATCGCCGCCGACGTGACGGGCGTCGCATTAAAAACGCGTTCGGGGCGAGCACTCCACCGAACGATTACTATTGACGAAGTTGGCATGTCAGGCGGTTTTTGTCATATCGTTTTACGACTTGTCGAGACCGGGCACAGGGCCACCGTTCAGCGCTGCACGGACGCATCCCCTGACCGAATCATCACCGCTTGGTGACCACCGTGTCGACAAGACCGAAGGGGCCTAGCCCGCAACGTCCGGGGCGCGGCGCCGACGGAGCCGTTCATATGCCGCGCAGAAAGTTTTCGTGAAGGGTCAGGTGGGAATGGCGCCCAACCGCGTCGGCCTGTACAACCCGGCATTCGAGCACGACTCGTGCGGGGTGGCCATGGTCGTGGACATGCATGGCCGCCGTAGCCGCGACATCGTGGACAAGGCGATCACCGCGCTGCTCAACCTCGAGCACCGCGGCGCCCAGGGTGCCGAGCCGCACAGCGGTGACGGCGCCGGCATCCTGATCCAGGTTCCCGACAAGTTCCTGCGGTCGGTGGTGGAGTTCGAGCTACCACCCGCCGGCAGCTACGCCACCGGAATCGCGTTTTTGCCGCAATCGTCCAAAGATGCCGCGGCGGCCTGCGCGGCGGTGGAGAAGATCGTCGAAGCCGAAGGCCTGCAAACGCTCGGCTGGCGCGATGTGCCCACCGACGACTCCTCGCTGGGCGCCTTGTCCCGCGATGCGATGCCCACTTTCCGGCAGTTGTTCATCGCCGGGGCGTCGGGTATGACGCTGGAGCGCCGCGCGTATGTAATTCGCAAGCGCGCCGAACACGAACTGGGCACCAAGGGCCCGGGCCAGGACGGCCCCGGTCGCGAAACAGTTTATTTCCCAAGCCTTTCCGGTCAGACGTTCGTCTACAAAGGAATGCTGACCACGCCGCAGCTCAAGGCGTTCTACCTTGACCTGCAAGATGACCGGCTCGACAGCGCGCTGGGCATCGTGCACTCACGATTCTCCACCAACACGTTCCCGTCGTGGCCGCTGGCGCATCCGTTCCGGCGCATCGCCCACAACGGCGAGATCAACACTGTCACCGGCAACGAGAACTGGATGCGCGCCCGCGAAGCGCTGATCCACACCGAGGTCTTCGGCTCGTACGACGACGTCGAGAAGTTGTTCCCGATCTGCACCCCGGGTGCCTCCGACACCGCACGCTTCGACGAGGTGCTCGAGTTGCTGCACCTGGGTGGGCGCAGTTTGGCGCATGCGGTGCTGATGATGATTCCCGAAGCCTGGGAGCGCCACGAATCCATGGACCCCGCGCGCCGCGCCTTTTACGCCTACCACGCCTCGTTGATGGAGCCGTGGGACGGCCCGGCGTCGATGACGTTCACCGACGGCACCATCGTCGGCGCGGTGCTCGACCGCAACGGCCTACGGCCGTCCCGGATTTGGGTTACGGACGACGGGCTGGTGGTGATGGCCTCCGAGGCCGGGGTGCTCGACCTCGACCCGTCGACGGTGGTGCGCCGGATGCGCCTGCAACCGGGCCGGATGTTTTTGGTCGACACCGCTCAGGGCCGCATTGTCGACGACGAGGAGATCAAGGCCGAGCTGGCCGCCGAGCATCCGTACCAGCAATGGCTCGAGAAGGGCTTGGTACCGCTCGACAAACTGCCGCAAGGCAATTACGCGCGGATGCCACACCACCGAATCGTCTTGCGCCAGTTGGTGTTCGGCTACACCTACGAAGAGCTCAACCTGCTGGTGGCGCCGATGGCGCGAACTGGCGCCGAGCCGATCGGGTCGATGGGCACCGACACCCCGGTCGCGGTGCTCTCGCAGCGGCCCCGGATGCTGTTCGACTATTTCCATCAGCTGTTCGCCCAGGTGACCAACCCGCCGCTGGACGCCATCCGCGAAGAGGTGGTGACCAGTCTGCAGCACACCATCGGCCCAGAAGGCGACCTGCTCAACCCGGACGAGAAATCCTGTCATCAGATCCAGTTGGCCCAGCCGATCTTGCGCAACCACGAGTTGGCCAAGCTGGTCAACCTCGACCCCGACGTTGAGGTCAACGGGCGACAGCTCGGCTTGCGCTCCAAGGTCATTCGCTGCCTGTACCCGGTGGCCGAGGGCGGAACCGGCCTCCAAGCCGCGCTTGACGAGGTGCGCGCGCAGACCTCGGTCGCCATCGCCGACGGCGCGCGGATCATCATCTTGTCCGACCGCGAATCGGACGAGGCGATGGCCCCGATCCCGTCGCTGCTGGCGGTCTCGGCGGTGCATCACCACCTGGTGCGCGAACGCACCCGCACCCAAGTCGGGCTGGTGGTCGAATCCGGTGATGCCCGCGAGGTGCACCACATGGCCATGCTGCTGGGCTTCGGGGCGGCCGCGATCAACCCTTACATGGCGTTCGAGTCGATCGAGGACATGCTCGACCGCGGCGTGCTGGAGGGTTTCGACCGCGAGACGGCGCTGCACAACTACATCAAGGCCGCCGGCAAGGGCGTGCTCAAAGTGATGTCGAAAATGGGCATCTCGACGCTTGCGTCCTACACCGGCGCGCAACTGTTCCAGGCCGTCGGCATCTCCGAGGCAGTGCTCGACGAATACTTCACCGGGCTGGCCTGTCCCACCGGTGGCATCACTCTCGACGACATCGCCGCCGACGTCGCCGCCCGCCACTCGCTGGCGTTTCTAGATCGGCCCAAGGAGCGCGCCCACCGCGAGCTCGAAGTGGGCGGGGAATACCAGTGGCGCCGGGAGGGCGAATACCACCTGTTCAACCCGGACACCGTCTTCAAACTGCAGCACTCCACCCGCATTGGGCAGTACAAGATCTTCAAGGAATACACCCGTCTGGTCGACGACCAGAGCGAGCAGATGGCGTCACTGCGCGGGCTGCTAAAATTCAAAGCCGGTGTGCGCCCGCCAGTTCCGCTGGAGGAGGTCGAACCGGCCAGCGAGATCGTCAAGCGCTTCGCCACCGGAGCGATGAGCTACGGCTCGATCTCAGCTGAGGCGCACGAAACATTGGCGATCGCGATGAACCGGCTCGGTGGGCGGTCCAACTGCGGTGAGGGCGGCGAGCACGTCAGCCGCTACGGGCGCGACCCGAACGGCGACTGGCGCCGCAGCGCGATCAAACAGGTCGCGTCGGCGCGGTTCGGTGTCACCTCGCACTACCTGACCAACTGCACCGACATCCAGATCAAGATGGCCCAGGGCGCGAAACCCGGTGAGGGCGGCCAGCTTCCGGGTGGCAAGGTGTACCCGTGGATCGCCGAGGTGCGTCACTCCACGCCCGGTGTGGGGCTTATCTCCCCGCCGCCGCACCACGACATCTACTCCATCGAGGACTTGAAGCAGCTGATCTACGACCTGAAAAACGCCAACCCGCAGGCCCGCATCCACGTCAAGCTGGTGTCTGAGAACGGCGTCGGCACCGTGGCCGCAGGTGTGTCCAAGGCGCATGCCGACGTGGTCCTGATCTCCGGGCACGACGGCGGCACCGGCGCGACCCCGCTGACGTCGATGAAGCATGCCGGCGCGCCGTGGGAGCTGGGCCTGGCCGAAACCCAGCAGACGTTGCTGCTCAACGGGTTGCGCGACCGGATCGTGGTGCAGGTCGACGGGCAGCTCAAGACCGGTCGCGACGTGATGATCGCTGCGTTGCTGGGCGCCGAGGAATTCGGGTTCGCCACCGCGCCGCTGATGCCGGTCATCAAGGGCGACCTCAAGCTCACCAACGACCAGGTCTACTCGATCGGCATCGCCGGCGTGTTCGCGACCGTGCTCGCCCGCTTCGTCATCGGCCCGCTGTGCGACAAGTACGGGCCGCGCCTCACCTACACGGCGTTGCTGTTCTTCGGCGCCTTCCCGGTGATCGGCGTGGCCTTCGCCTGGGACTACACCTCGTTCCTGGTGTTCCGCCTGCTGATCGGCATCATCGGAGCCAGCTTCGTCATCACCCAGTTCCACACCTCGGTGATGTTCGCGCCCAACGTGGTCGGCACCGCCAACGCCACCGTGGGCGGCTGGGGCAACGCCGGCGGCGGCGTGACGCAGAGCGTGATGCCGATCGTGCTCGCGCTGGTGGGCGCCTGGGGCTTCAGCAAGGGCATGTCCTGGCGCTACGCGCAGGTCCTGCCGGCCGCCCTGATGCTGGTCACGGCGGTGATCTACTGGATGTACACGCAGGACACGCCCGAGGGCAACTTCGCCGACATGCGCCGGGCCGGCCTGTCGACGATGGTCGGCAAGAAGGGCGGCTGGGACGTGATGAAGGAGGCGTCCAGGAATTACCGGGTGTGGCTGCTCGGCGCCTGCTACGGCGCATCGTTCGGGGTCGAGCTGTTCGTCCACTCGATTGCCGCGACCTACTACTTCAACCGCTACCAGCTCTCGCTCGAGGATGCCGGGCTGGCGGTCGGCGCGTTCGGCCTCCTGGCGCTCTTCGCACGCGCCCTGGGCGGCCTGATTTCCGACAGGATTGCGCAGACGAAGGGACTGGATGGCCGCACCTGGCTGCTGTTCGGCCTGATGATCGGGGAGGGCGTGTTCCTGATCGCGTTCTCGCAGTCGGGCACGGTCATGATGGCGGTCACGATGATGCTGGTGTTCGGCCTGTTCACGCACATGGCGTGCGGCTCGCTCTACGCGCTG
>NZ_CAXUCH010000287.1:0-4988 GCF_964249325.1 uncultured Mycobacterium sp.
GGGTGAGGTCGATGATCAAGGTGACGAACCCGTCCGGGCCGATGCGTCGGGGCGCGGCTATTCCACGTCGGCGGGTATCCGGGGACGTAGCCCGCAGGCCGCGCGGCAAATGGATGCCTTCTTGGCGTCCCTACCCGAGCGGGCCGGGAGAAGATCCGGCCGAACCTTGCAGCGGTGACGGGCTGGAGTGCTGTCGATCAACGCTTCGCGTGAATTCTGTAGTAGGAGCGGCAGATTGAGGCGATCCGTCGCCGCCTGACAAAGAGATTCTCACACACCGGCCGGTGCGTGCCGCTCGTCATGCACCTCCAACACGCCCAAAGAACCGTATGCCGATCTCTCGCTGGCCAAAAGATCGCCGAATTGCTTTACAGAACAGCACGTTTGACAGGAGGCGACGTACCTGCGCTGCAGCCTAAATCACGCCTTCTGCTCCTCGGCGGATGCTGAAGTGTCGAAAGCGTCGTCGCTGAGCGCGATCTCGTGCCGGGACTCTAGCGAAGAACTACGGTTCTCCGATGTCGAAGGCGTTCTTTATTTCCTGCGCCTGCGCCACCTGCCGCGCGCTGTAGCCAATGAGAAGCGCCGTCCCACCAACCAGGATGACGACGGCTGCCAGCCATAGCAAGCCGTAGGTGAAACCGTGGTCCAGCGCATCCAACTGGGCGGCATTCATAAACTTTATCGGCCCTGTGGTGCCACCAAGATGAAGCGTGCGCAACGTGATGACGACCTGAATGGCAACCAACACCACCGGCCCGCCGAGACTCTGAAGCATCACTGCTATTGCGGATGTAGGCCCGATCCGGTCGGGGCCGACGCTGGCGATGACCGCTAGACCGAGCGGGACGTTGATCAGGCCGAGACCGATACCGCCGACGACGATCGGAACCACCAGGTTCGGGAAGTAAGGGATGCCGCGGTTGAGCGTGGAGCCATACAGCATCGCGCCCAGGACCAGGATTGCGCCGATGATCACCACTGGCCGCGGCGGGAACCACGACACCAGCCGCGAAGACGCGCCGAGCCCAATGGCCGTCGCGATGGCGAACGGGATGAAGGCGACGCCCGCGCGCAGAGGGCTGTAGCCCATGATGTTCTGCACGTACAGGGCGACCAGCACAATCAGGGTGAACATCACCCCACCCGACAAGAACATGGCCGCGAGCGTGGCCAGCCGGTTGCGGTCGAAGAACAGATTGAACGGCACGATGGGGTTCTCGGCGGTGCGCTCCACCACGGCGAACGCCAGGAAAGCGGTCAGTGCCACCAGACCTGAACCGATCGTGGTGGCCGACTGCCAGCCTTTCTCCGGCCCCATCGACATGCCGAAAACCGCGGCGGTACAACCCAGGGTTGCCAGCACGGCGCCTGCGGCATCGAGCTTCATCCCTTCCTTCTCGGTTTCCTGCAGCGTGGTACGGGCCAGGTAGAGCACCAGTAGCCCGATCGGCACGTTCACCAAAAACGCCAGCCGCCACGACACATCGGTCAGCGCCCCGCCCACGACCAGACCCATCACCAACCCGACACTGGACGTCGCCCCGAACACCGCCATCGCACCGTTTCGCGTAGGCCCCTTCGGGAACGTGGTCGCCACCAGCGCCAAACAGGTAGGTGCGATGATCGCGGCGGCCATGCCGTGCAGCAGCCGGGCCAATACGAGAGTGACCCCGTTCCAGGCGATCCCGCAGATGATGGAGGCGATGGTGAACAGGGCGACCCCGATGATGAAGGTGCGCTTACGGCCGACGGTGTCACCGATGCGGCCGCCCAGCAGTATGAGGCCACCAAAGGTCAGCAGGTAGGCGGTGATCACCCAGCTGCGCCCGGCATCCGACAGGCCCAGCTGGTTCTGGATCTTAGGAAGCGCGAAGATCGCGACGGGTCCGTCCATCGACGCCATCAGCTGCATGCCGCCGATCGCGATAATCACGGCGACGAACCCGCGAGACGACAGCGAAGTCGGGACGTATTTTCTCGTACGGTGCACCGTCGTCCGTTCGACGGGCATCGCGGTCACTCGTTCGACGGGCATCGAGGTCGCTGGTTCCGCGCGCTCCGTCGTGCAGTTAGGAAGTGCCCGGTCTCCATCGCTAGCTGCCATTAGCCGGCTAGCCTATAGGAAACGGGCGCTGCGCGGCATTGTTCGGTGAATCGTTCGAATCTGCGGCTGCCGATCGTTGGCGGTAAAGCGAATCCGCTCTTTTTGGCGTTCCGTGACGATACGATCGCGCCCACAGCGGGAGGTGCGGACGACGGGCGGGGCGGATGAAACTCGGGGAGGTCTTTGATCCGCGGAATAATGCACTGAACGCGTTTCGGCTCGCTTTGGCAGCCGAGGTAATCCTGTGGCACTCGTTCTACCTCACCGGCCACATGCCGCCCGTGGCGGTTCGTCAGCTACTTTTCTCTATAGGGGTTGACGGGTTCTTTGCGATCTCAGGGTTCCTCATTGCCGCGAGTTGGCTCAGCCACCCGCGAGTTCGTGACTATCTGCTTGCTCGAGCCCTTCGCATCCTCCCTGGGCTCTATGTCTGCCTGGTGGTGACCGCGTTTGTCATCGCGCCAATCGGAGTGGTGATTCAGGGTGGCTCGGCCGCAAAGCTGCTGCAGTCCACCGGGCCGATCCAGTACGTCTTGGAAAACAGCGCAGTGGCCTATGTTCGTCCCGATATCGGCGGAACACCACGCGGAATCCCTGTGCCGGGCTTCTGGGACGATTCTTTGTGGTCGCTCATCTATGAGGTGATGTGCTACCTCGCTGTTGCTGGCCTTGGCGTAGTGGGACTTGCCCGTCGGCGGTGGCTTCCTGCACTGGCGTTGCTGCTGGCCATGTTTGGGGCGATGGCTTTGCCGCCTCGCGTAATCCCCGGCCCAGCGACTATCCCGCAGCTTGCGGTGCGCTGCGCCATCATGTTCGCCGCTGGAGCGCTCCTGTATCACTTGCGAGACGTGATTCCGGCTCGGTGGTCGCTGGTGGCGGTGAGCGTGGTCATCGTTTTAGCGGCCGGCTTGCTGCCTGATTACCGGGTGGTCGCCGCCGTTCCGCTGGCGTATGCCGTCATCGTTTCGGGCGCCCTGATCCACAACAGGCGCTTGAGATTACGGACGGATCTGTCATACGGCGTCTACATCTACGGATTTCCGGTTCAGCAGTTGCTGATCATCTGTGGCCTAATCAAGCTGAATCCGTTGGTGTTCTTTGTCCCTTCGACAATCGCCACGCTGCCGCTGGCCGCGCTGAGCTGGTTCATGGTGGAAAAGCGCGCGATGTCTCTGAAAGCTCGTCTCAAGCGCAGGTGGGCTGCCGCCGCACTGCCCGAAACCGTCGGCGACCGTGATGCCACCGCAGCAGAACTTGTCGCTGATCAACCGACACCGGGGGTCCCGGATACCGCCTAACCTAGTCGGCGTCGCTGCCGCTCGAGCGGATCAGCACTTCTGACCCCAGCGCACCGACAAAGCGATCTCGCAGACACCACCTGACCAATAACCTTCCACAGCAGCAGAATTCAGCACTTTAGTACTAGTATCGTCAATCCCTCGACGCAGTCGCACAACAGATCCAGCTTAATCTCTTTATTGTGCTGTGTAATTTGCGGCGTCCAGTTACCGCGTGGCCATGCGGAGCACTGAAAGTACTGCGCCGCAAGAGAATCCGCGCGTAGGGCCGATACCGCAGCCGCAGATGCAGATCAGGAGCTAGCCGATTACGTGCCTAACGTTATCGACGTCGACGGTGGGGTGGCGTGCGGCAAGCACCAAGACCACTCCTGCATGGCGTGATGCTGCCACCAGATCGCTTATTGTACAAGGACATTTACGGTCGCTACGCCGCGCGGCGGTCAGGCTGGCCGAGCGGGGTGAGAACTGAAAGCTGGAGCCAAGGGGCCTCAAGCGTGAGATCGCCGCCCATTTCGGATGCCGCCTAGCGGCAGTTCGAACGTGCCGTCGACCGAACCACACATCGTCCCGCATACGATCCGGGGCAGGTTGGCGAAGACCGGGCAGGCTAATGATCGTTTCCCAGGCGGCCTGCTACCGGAAATGCTTCACTGCAACGGCATCTTAATCTTCTAATGAAAGTTTGAGTTGCTCAGCATACATACTGAGGGACTCGGCGGTCATCATCTCATGATGTGCGCAGTCGACCGGATACACGGTAATGTCGCCAGCCACGTAAGGTCGCCAATATTGTCGCTGGGACGAATCGTTTCCATCTTCACTTTGCGCGGCGAATATCACCACATCGCCGTCAAACACCTCAGGAACGTGATCTTGCCGATAGAACTGGTTAGCATGCCCACACTTAACCATGAACTCAAAGAGCTTCCTCGGTGGAAGAACGACTTCTGGGTGGTGCTGAATTATCTCCTGTGCCTGCCCGTAGGTAAGAGGTGTCGACTGTTCGGGAAAATCTATGCCATGAGATCGCAAGAACTGGTCCAAGATGTAGGTCTCGACTTGTCGTTCATCTAAAGCTTCGTTTCCTACGGTGCTGGTGCCGCTGTGCCCAGGGTCTAAGAGGACGAGTCGTTGGACCACACATCCGCGGCGGCGAAGCTCGACGGCCAGTTCGTGGGCGACGATGCCGCCGAAAGACCAGCCGAGAAGCTGGTAGGGCCCGACCGGGTAGTGGGCTTGGAGCCGGTCGGCATAGTTTTTCGCCATGCTCTGAATCGAGTCGGGTTCAGCTTCGCCGAATTGGGGGATTTCGTTGATTCCGATAATCGGGCCATCCACATATTCGCTCAATGGCCGATAGTAGAAGCTCAGCCCAGACCCTTCGTGGATGCAGCACAGCGGAATACCGGTCCCTTGCTTGAGGACCTCCACCGGGGGTACTTCCACCGCGCTGTCGTGTTTGCCCAACTGCTGACTGAGGCTTCGCACCGACGGTGCTTGTAACACGGTGCGCACCGCCAGCTGGGCATCCAACGTCTTGTTGACCGCGGCGATCAGGCGCATGGCCGACAGTGAATCGC
>NZ_CAXUCH010000288.1:0-4973 GCF_964249325.1 uncultured Mycobacterium sp.
CTGGCCCAGCAGCACCGACACCGTGGGCGTGTCCAGCGTGACCAGGTCGGCCAGGCAGCGGGCGATTTCGCCGGCCAACCCGCCCTCCTCGGCTTCGGCCGACAAGGCCGGGCCGGCGGTGTCGATGACCAACACCAGCGGCAGCCGCAGTTCCCCGGCCAGCGCCATGCCGCGGCGGGCCTCACGTAGCGACGCCGGACCGACGATCCCGCCGACCACGCGCTGTTGGCCGAGCACCACCGCAGGCTGACCGGCGAACCGGGCCAGCGCGAGCAGGGTGGTTGCTGCCTCGCCTTGCTCGGTGCCAGACAACAGCACCTGATCGGTGCAGCCATGCCGGAGCAGGTGGCGCACACCGGGCCGGTCCGGCCGCCGCGATGCCACCACCGAATCCCACGCCGGCACATCAGGTATCGGCTCGGTTGGCGGCAACGGCGGGGCAGGCTCGGGATCGTCGGCGAGCACCGTCAACGCGCGATCCAGTGTGTGGCGCAGCTCTTCGAGCGGGACCACGCTGTCGATCACCCCGTGGCGCTGCAGGTTTTCCGCGGTCTGAACACCAGGAGGAAACGGTTCGCCGTAGAGCTGCTCATAGACCCGCGGGCCCAGGAAACCGATCAGCGCGCCGGGCTCGGCGATGGTGATGTGTCCCAGCGAGCCCCACGACGCGAACACCCCGCCGGTGGTCGGGTGGCGCAGGTAGACCAGGTAGGGCAGGTGTGCCTGCTTGTGCAAGGTGACGGCTGCGGCGATCTTGACCATCTGCAGGAATGCGACCGTGCCTTCCTGCATGCGGGTGCCGCCGGAGCTCGGCGACGCCAGCAGCGGCAATCGCTCCGCCGTCGCCCGTTGCATCGCGGCGGAAATCCGTTCGGCCGCCGCCACACCGATTGAGCCGCCGAGGAAGCCGAATTCGCAGACCACCACTGCCACCCGGCGGTCGAAAACGCGGCCTTCCCCGGTCAGCACGGACTCGTCGATGCCGGTAGCGGCTCGGGCGGCGGCCAGTTCGCGAGCATAGGACTCCGAGGCGGGCACCGGCGTCGGCGCGGTGTCCCAGCTGACGAACGACCCGTCGTCGAGCACCGCGTCGCGCAGTTCGTCGATTCCCGTGCGGCGCATCGCTTGAGGGTAGCCAGGCCAGTTGGTGTGTCGCCTCACGTGGACTTGGCGGAAGGCGGCCGACTGGGCGTTGGTGACGTCCGAACAGTGACGCCCGGTTCAGGTCACCTCGGCTGGTGCCGGTACTGCGGGTAGGTGGTTGCCTGCGCGGCGCAGCATCGGCGCGAACGTGAGCCAGATGACCAGCGATCCCACCGACAGCCCGCCGAGCAGCATGAAAGCGGTTGGGAATCCCCATATTTGGGCGACATAGCCACCGAGCACCGGGCTCAGCGCGGCGCCGAGACCCTGGGCGGCCATGATCGCGCCCTGGCCGATGTTGATGTGTCCGGTGCCGTCGAGCAGGCGAGCCACCAGCCCGGGCACCGCCACCGAGAGCATGCCGGCGCCGACGCCGTCGAGCACCTGGACCGGAATGACACCCCAAGTGGTGATCACGCCCGCGGCGATGAGCCCACGGACAGGCAGGGCGCTGAACGCGATCAGTATGGCCAGCCAGTAGCCGCGGGTTTGAGCGATCCGCATGGCCACCAGCGAGGCGACGATCATGACGGCCTGGGCGACGACGACCGTGCTGGCCACCGTGATGAACGGGTTGGCGTGAGTGGCGACCACGGCCAGCCCGTAGAGCGGCAGCATCGCGGCGTTGCCCAAGTGGAACAGCACCACCGCGGCGGCCAACGCCAACAGCGGCCGGCATTCGATGAGCACTCGCAGCTTTTTGACCGGGGTCTGCTCGTTGTTCAGCGCCTCGCCGCGGGCGATGTGGTGGTCGATGCGGCCGGGTGGGATCGCCAGGGTTGCTGCGATGGCGACCACCGCGAACGCCGCGGCCAGCCAGAACACGCCGGAGTAGCCGAATACCCAGCCCAGTAGCCCACCCAGCGCAGCGCCGGCCATGTTGCCGGCGTGGTTGTAGGCCTGGTTGCGACCGTTCTGGCTGACGAACCCGGCCTGGCCGAAAAGACCGAGCGTGATGCCGATGACCGCTGGGGCGATGGCTGCCCCGGATATACACATGACGGCTTGCGCGGCGGCGACCACCCAGAAGTGGTGGTTGGTCAGAATCACCGCCGAGGCGGCGACGGCGGCCATGCCGACGCCGATGACGCAGGCCCGCTTGTGGGTGGTGGCATCGACCAAAGCTCCGGCGGGCGCGACGGCCACCATGCCGACGATGGCGCCCAGTGTGATGACCGTACAGATGGTCCCGGTGTTCCAGCCACGGCTGGCCAGCAGAACCCCCAGAAAGGGTCCCATGCCGGCCTCCATGTCGGCCATGAAAAAATTCAGCGCCTGCAGCGCGGTCCGATCACGCGTTCGCACCGTCGGCGCGACGAAGTCCTCGGCTGGCACGCCTTGATTCTTCCGGCATTGCAGCGGGACGTCGCAATATGACGCGGGCCACCCGGCGTAGACCTAGCCCGTTAGGCTGGCGCGCATGATCGGTGTTACCCGCGTCGAAGCCGTCACTACCATTGAGCTGCAGCGCGCCGAGCGGCGAAACGCCCTGAATTCCGAGCTCGTCGAGGAGCTTCGCGAAGCCATGGAAAAAGCCGCCGCCGAGAACGTGCGCGCCATCGTGTTGACCGGTCAGGGCACGGTGTTCTGCGCTGGCGCCGACCTGAGCGGCGACGCGTTCGCTGCCGACTATCCCGACCGGCTCATCGCATTGCACAAAGCGATGGATGCCGCGCCGATGCCAGTGATCGGCGCGATCAACGGCCCTGCCATCGGCGCCGGCTTGCAGCTGGCGATGCAGTGCGATCTGCGGGTAGTTTCCCCCGACGCGTTCTTCCAATTCCCCACCTCGAAATACGGTCTGGCACTTGATAATTGGAGCATCCGTCGACTGTGTTCGCTGGTCGGTCATGGCCGGGCGCGGGCGATGCTGCTGGCCGCCGAAAAGCTGCCGGCCGACGTGGCGCTCCAGACGGGCATGGCCAACCGGATCGGCTCGGTGGCCGATGCGCAGGCATGGGCGGCGGAGATCGCCGCGCTGGCGCCCTTGGCGCTGCAGCACGCCAAGCGCGTGCTCAACGACGACGGCGCGATCGAGGAAGCGTCGCCGGTCCACAAGGAGCTGTTCGACAAGGCGTGGGCCAGCCAGGATGCGATCGAGGCCCAGGTCGCTCGCATGCAGAAGCGGGCACCGAAGTTTCAGGGAGCCTGACCGCCATGCTGCGCGGACCACTGCGGGTAGTGGCAGGTACGGCCACGTTGGCGGCAGGCGGGTGGGCGCTACGGGCACTGCACGGCGCCCCGGCCGCCCTCGGCGCCGACCCGGCCACGATCCGTAAGGTGGCCGAGCGTTCACCAAACTATCGAGACGGCGTCTTCGTCAACCTCGACCCGGCTTCGCTGTTCAACCTCGACCGTGAGCAGCAGCAGCTGATCGTGCGGGAGATCATCGGAGCACGGAAAATCACCCGGCCGCCCGTGCCGATCCCGCTCGCCCGGCCGGGGATGATCGACGACCGCCCGGGCCGGCTTGCGGTGACCTGGTTCGGCCACGCCACGGCGCTGCTGGAGATCGACGGTTACCGGGTGCTCACCGATCCGGTGTGGAGTCACCGCTGTTCGCCATCCGACGTGGTGGGCCCGGAGCGGCTGCATCCGCCGCCGATGCCGGTGGATGCTCTGCCCGCCGTCGACGCCGTGGTCATCAGCCACGACCATTACGACCATCTCGACATCGACACCGTCATCGCGCTGGCCCACAGCCAATGGGCCCCGTTCGTCGTGCCGCTGGGTGTGGGAGCGCATCTGCGCGCCTGGGGCATCCCGGAGGAACGGATCATCGAACTGGACTGGTTCGAGCGCACCCACGTCGACGAGCTCACCCTGATTTGCACGCCGGCACGCCATTTCTCGGGACGCTTTTTGAGCCGCAACAACACGCTGTGGGCGTCGTGGGCGCTGATCGGGCCCAACCGCCGCGCATACTTCGCCGGCGACACTGGCTATACCAAGGGCTTTGCTCAGATCGGCCGCGACTACGGGCCGTTCGAGCTGACGCTGATGCCGGTCGGCGCTTACAACAAGGCGTGGCCGGACATCCACATGAATCCCGAGGAAGCGGTCAACGCCCACCTGGATGTCAGCAGCTCAGACTCCGCGCTTTTGGTGCCGATCCACTGGGGCACCTTCCGGCTGGCGCCGCATCCGTGGGCCGAGCCGATCGAGCGCCTAGTGCCCGCCGCCGACGCGGCAGAGGTTCGGGTTGCGGTGCCCAAACCCGGTGAGCGCGTGGACGCCGAGGAACCCGCCCAACCGATCCCGTGGTGGCGTCCGTAAGCCGCTGCGCGAAGCTCCTCCGAAGCCTGTAAGTCCGCAATCGTTTCGACGTCAGACCCCACCCTTATGATCGAATACATGTTCGATGACGCCGCGCGCCGGGAGGTGATTGCCCGGTTTGATGAGATGTTTGAGCGGCGTCATCCCACGACCACCTCGGCGTCGGTGGCGCTGGTGGAGCGGATCTGCTCAGCGACGCGGGCGGAAAACCGGGCCGCGGCTGAGCAACTGGTCGCGATTGGCGAGTTGTTTCGCTACCGGCTCTCCCGCTGCTCGGAAACCGAGGAGTGGGCCATTGACACCGAGGAAGCGGTGACCGCGGAGGTGGCCGCCGCGTTGCGGATCAGCCAAGCATTGGCGGGCAGTCGGCTGCGCTATGCCCGGGCCATGCGCGAGCGGCTGCCTCAGGTGGCCGAGGTGTTTAAGGCCGGGGATATCGGGCTTCGGCTGTTTCAGACCATCGTGTTTCGCACCGATTTGATCACCGACCCGCAGGTGTTGGCCGCGGTCGACGCCCAGCTGGCGGTGACGGTGCCGCGCTGGCCGTCGCTGAC
>NZ_CAXUCH010000289.1:0-4941 GCF_964249325.1 uncultured Mycobacterium sp.
CGCCCGGTACCGCACTCCAGTCACCGTGATCGGCTGGAGTCTGGGCGGCATCTACGCACGCGCCATGGCCCGGCGGAGCCAGTCGTCGGTACGCCAGGTGATAACCCTGGGCACGCCGTTTCGCCTGACCGATCACAATCAAACCCGCGCCAGCGCGGCGTTCAACCGGTTTTCCCACCTGCATGTCGAGCGGGCCAGGGTGCCGCTCCAACTCGAAACGGAACCCTTGCCGGTGCCGGCGACGTCGATCTACTCCAAATGCGACGGTGTCGTGGCCTGGCAGGCCTGTCTGGATCTGCAGTCGCCGCGGGCAGAAAACATCGCCGTGATCGGCAGCCACTTTGGCTATGGCCACAATCCTGCGGTGGTGTGGGCTGTCGCCGACCGCTTGGCGCAGCCCTACGGCGAGTGGGCGCCTTTTCGGCCGCCTGCGGTGCTGCGGCCATTGTTTCCGCGGCCAGATACACCGTCCGAGCGGTCTTCGCCGGTCGATTCGCAAACCCGGCTCGCCTAATAGCACAGGAGCGACCGATGAGCTTCAACCTTGCCGTCATGCTGCGCGAATCCCGCAACGCGCATCCGGACAAGCCGCTTTGCCACATCGCCGAGCAGACGTTTAGCTACGCCCAGGTCGACGAAATCTCGGGCCGGATCGCCACGAGCCTGCGCAACCTCGGGGTGGGCCGCGGCGACAAAGTCGCGGTCCAATTGCCTAACGTGCCGCACTTTTTGTTCGCCTACTTCGCGATCCTCAAAGCGGGCGCAGTCATGGTGCCGCTCAACCCGCTGCTGCGCGCGCCGGAAGTCAGTTACCACGTCCACGATTCCGACTCACGGCTGCTGATCACCTTCGAGACGTTCGCCGATGAAGCGGTCAAGGGCGCCGGCGACCTGCCCACGTATGTGGTGAACCTGCCCGGCAACGACAAAAGACCGGAGGACACAAAGCATTTCGACGAGCTGTACTTCGCCGACGACACCGGAGACATCGAGCCGACCAACGCCGACGACACCGCCGTCATCATCTATACGTCTGGGACCACCGGAAAACCAAAGGGCGCCGAGCTGACCCATTTCCAGCTGTTCATGAACTGCACTGTCGCCGGCGAGCTGTTCGAATTCCGCGACGACGACGTCGGCATGGCGGTGCTGCCGATGTTTCACGTGTTCGGGTTGTCCAGTGTGCTGAACGTGACGGTACGGTTCGGCGGCAGCCTGGTTCTGGTGCCCCGGGTCGACGCCAAGACGGTTGTTGACGAACTCGCCCACCACCGCTGCACGATCTTTTCCGGCGTTCCGACAATGTATTTCGCGCTGCTGCAGGCCGACACCGAGGGCCATGACCTCTCCGCCTTGCGGGTGGGGGTATCCGGCGGCGCCGCGATTCCCGGCGAGGTGATCCGCGCCTTCGAAGAGAAGTTCCCGGGTGTGGTGATCCTCGAGGGATACGGCTTGTCCGAGACCGCATCGACCACCACGTTCAACGTCAATGCCGAACAGCGCAAGGTGCTTTCGATCGGAAAACCCATCTGGGGCGTGGAAGTGCGGGTGGTCGACGAGAACGATAACGAATTGCCGCCCGGCACCGACAATGTCGGCGAGATCGTGATCCGCGGGCACAACGTGATGAAAGGTTACTACCAGAAACCCGAGGCGACCGCCGAGGCGTTCCGCCACGGCTGGTTCCACACCGGTGATCTCGCCTACCGCGACGAGGATGGGTACTTCTTCATCGTCGACCGCAAGAAAGATCTGGTGATCCGCGGCGGCTACAACGTCTACCCCCGGGAGATCGAGGAAGTATTGTTCGACCATCCCGGCGTCGCCGCGGCAGCGGTGATTGGCAAACCGGACGAGAAGCTCGGCCAGGAGGTGGTGGCCTTCGTGGTCGCCAAAGAAGGCGTCGAGCTCACGTCCGACAAGCTGATAGCGCACTGCAAGGAGCGGCTGGCCGCCTACAAGTACCCGCGGGAAGTGCGCATCATCGACGAGTTGCCGATGGGTCCCACCGGCAAAGTCCTCAAGAAGGAGCTGCGGCCTTAAGTAGGCTCGCTCGTGTGCTGCTCGCTTCGCTGAATTCTGCTGCCGCTACCGACCTCGGCGATGCCGTGCGCATCGGCGACGTCACGTTGAGCCGCAGCGATCTGATGGGCGCGGCGACCTCGGTGGCCGAGCGGGTCGGCGGCGCGAGCCGGGTCGCGGTGTTGGCCACGCCGAGCGCCTCGACCGTATTGGCCATCACTGGCTGCTTGATCGCCGGTGTGCCGGTGGTGCCGGTTCCCGCCGATGTCGGCCGGGGCGAGCGGCGTCACATCCTCACCGACTCGGGCGCCCAGGCGTGGCTCGGGCCGGTGCCCGAGCAGCCAGAGGACCTACCTCACATCCCGGTGCGGCTGCACGCCCGCTCGTGGCACCGCTACCCGGAGCCGTCGCCGGATTCCATTGCGTTGGTGATCTACACGTCTGGCACCACCGGTCCCCCTAAAGGAGTCCAGCTGAGCCGGCGCGCGATCGCCGCCGATCTCGACGCGCTGGCGAAGGCCTGGCAGTGGACCGCCGACGACGTGTTGGTGCACGGGCTGCCGCTGTTTCATGTTCACGGGTTGGTGTTGGGCTTGCTGGGGTCACTGCGGATCGGAAATCGCTTTGTGCACACCGGAAAACCGACGCCCGCCGCGTATGCTCAGGCTTGTCGTGAGGCTGGCGGGACGCTATATTTCGGTGTCCCGACCGTATGGTCGCGGGTGGTGGCCGACCAAGCGGCCGCCGAGGCGCTGAGGCCGGCGCGGTTACTGGTTTCGGGCAGCGCCGCGTTGCCGGTGGCGGTGTTCGAGCAACTCGCGCAGCTCGGACACCAGCCCGTCGAACGGTACGGCAGTACCGAATCACTGATCACGCTGTCCACCCGCGCCGACGGCGAGCGTCGCGCCGGCTGGGTGGGCGTGCCGTTGGAGAGTATCGAGACCCGGCTGGTCGACGACGAGGGCGGCCTGGCCCCGCATGACGGCGAAACTATTGCCCGACTTCAGGTTCGCGGCCCCACGCTGTTCGATGGCTACCTCAATCGACCGGACGCCACGGCAGAGGTCTTCGACAGCGACGGCTGGTACCGCACCGGCGACGTCGCAGTCGTTGACTCTGGTGGCATGCACCGCATCGTGGGCCGCGAGTCCGTCGACCTCATCAAGTCCGGCGGATACCGTGTCGGCGCAGGAGAAGTCGAAGCGGCGCTACTCGGGCACCCGGGCGTGGAGGAAGTGGCCGTGGTCGGGCTTCCCGACGACGACCTGGGCCAGCGGATCGTCGCGTTCGTCGTCGGCTCGCCTGCTCTGAAAGTTGAATCAGAGGAGTTGATCGACTATGTCGCCCAACAACTTTCGGTGCATAAACGACCGCGGGAAGTGCGGCTGGTGGACAGCCTGCCGCGCAACGCCATGGGCAAGGTGCTCAAGAAGGAGCTGTTGACATGGGGCTGACGTTCGATGAGATCTGCGTCGACGCGGAAAACCCGACCGCGCTGGGCACCTGGTGGTCGACGGTGCTGGGCTGGCCGCACGACATCGACTCCGACGGTGAAGTCGTCGTTCATCCGCCGGCTGGGGCCGGGCCGGACTGGATTTTTCTTCGGGTACCGGACAAGCGAGTTGTCAAGAACCGCATCCACTTCGACTTCCGGCCCGACAATCAGCAGGTCGAAGTCGACCGGGTGCTTGAACTCGGCGCTCGCCGTGTCGATATCGGGCAGGGTGATGACGCGAGCTGGGTGGTGCTAGCGGACCCGGAGGGCAACGAGTTCTGCATTCTGTCGGAACGCTAACCAATCGGTCACTGTGCGGATTTGTACGTCCGCGCTGCGTGTCGCGTACGAAACCGCGCAGTCGGTGCTAGTTGGCGTGCAGGTCTCGGTTGAGCGCGATGCCTTGACCGTCACGGGACACCACTTCGACCGCGCCGGTAAGCGAATTGCGACGAAACAGCATGTTATTGCCGCCGGAGAGCTGGCGGGCCTTGACCGAGGTGCCGTCGCGCATGCTGACTTTGGTGCCCGACGTGAGGTAGAGACCTGCCTCGACCACGCAGTCGTCGCCCAGCGAGATGCCCAGCCCCGAATTTGCGCCTAGCAGACAGCGTTTGCCAATCGAGATGATTTCGGTGCCACCGCCGGACAGCGTGCCCATTATCGAGGCGCCGCCCCCGATGTCGGAACCGTCACCGACCACCACGCCCGCCGAGATGCGGCCTTCGACCATCGAGGTGCCCAGCGTGCCAGCGTTGTAGTTGACGAATCCCTCGTGCATCACGGTGGTGCCCGCTGCCAGATGAGCCCCCAGCCGAACCCGGTCGGCGTCGGCGATACGCACCCCGGTCGGCATCACGTAGTCGACCATCCTGGGGAACTTGTCGACGCCATACACCGTGACCGGCCCGCGGCGGCGCAGCCGCGCCCGCACCGCCTCGAAACCTTCGACGGCACACGGACCGTGGTTGGTCCACACCACTTTGGTCAGGATCCCGAAGAAGCCGTCGGTGTTCAGCCCGTGCGGCACAACCAGCCGGTGCGACAGCAGATGCAGCCGCAGGTACGCGTCATAGGCATCGGAAGCCTTGTCCTCGAGCAAGCCGTTGACTGTGCGGATCGCCACTGTCTCGGTGCCGCGGTCCTCGTCGCGGCCGGCCAACGCGGCCAAGTCGTCGGGAACCTCGGCCAGCGACAGCCGAACCGTGCCGCTCTCACCGGAGGATTCGATCAGTTCGGGCTCGGGAAACCAGGCGTCGAGGACCGATCCGTCGGCGGCCAGCGTTGCCAGCCCGATACCCGAAGCTCCAGTCACGCGGCCCACGCTACTTTCCTCGGCTGAGCCGATGCAAAGCGCCAACACTAGGTTGTCGGGTGGTGGTCCGCTGCGCCCGGCTCCGCCGCGCTCGCGGTCGCCACTGGGT
>NZ_CAXUCH010000290.1:0-4835 GCF_964249325.1 uncultured Mycobacterium sp.
GGCGTCGCAAGCATCAACCCCAATGTCAGCACGCCGGCGCTCGCCAGCAGCCCCTGGTACAGCAGCCGCGTCCTGGCATCGCCGAGGCGCACCGCGAGCGTCTTCTTGCCCGACTGCGCATCGGTTGGGATGTCACGCAGGTTGTTGGCCACCAGCGCCGCCGACGACAGCACACCCGTCGTCACCGCGAGCACCCCGCCCACCCAGTCCACCCGCAACGCCTGGGTGTACTGGGTGCCCAACACCGCGACCAGTCCGAAGAACACGAACACCGCCGCTTCTCCAAAACCCGCATAGCCGTAGGGCTTTGAGCCGCCGGTATACAGCCACGCACCAGCGATGCACAATGCGCCGACCACGATCAACCACGGCGCACTGGTCATCGCCAGCACCAGGCCCGCCAGCGCGCCGACACTCAAACTCACCACCGCCACCGCCAGGACCGAGCGCGGCGCCGCCAGCCGCGAGCCCACCAGGCGAACTGGGCCGGCCCGCTCGTCGTCGGTGCCGCGGATGCCGTCGGAGTAGTGGTTGCCGAAGTTGACTCCGACGGTCATCGCCACCGCGACGGCCAACGCCAGCACCGCTTTCCACCACACGGCGGCGTGCAGCCAGGCCGCAGCACCCGTGCCGGCGATCACCGGCGCGACGGCGTTGGGCAGCGTGCGTGGCCGCGCCCCCGCGAACCATTGACTAACGGTCGCCACGGCTCGATCCTTCCACGGCACAATGAGCGGATGCTGGCAGTGATCGGAGGCAGCGGCTTCTATACCTTTTTCGGAGCCGACGCGCGCACCGTCGATGTGGACACGCCATTCGGTGCGCCCAGCGCCCCGATCACCGTGGGCGCGGTGGGCCAGCATGAAGTCGCGTTCCTGCCGCGCCACGGTGTACGCCACGAATACTCAGCCCACACCGTGCCGTATCGGGCCAACATGTGGGCGCTGCGCAAGCTCGGGGTGCGACGGGTCTTCGCGCCGTGCGCGGTCGGCAGCCTGACGCCTGAGTTGGGTCCCGGCACGGTGGTGGTGCCCGACCAACTACTAGATCGCACGCACGGGCGCGCCGATACCTACTTCGAATCCGGCGGTGTGCATGCCAGCTTCGCCGACCCGTACTGCCCGATACTGCGGGCGGCGGCCGCCAGCCTGCCCGGCGTGGTCGACGGCGGCACCATGGTGGTGATACAGGGGCCCCGGTTCTCCACCCGCGCCGAAAGCCGCTGGTACGCCTCGGCAGGGTGCACTTTGGTGAACATGACGGGCTATCCAGAGGCGGTGCTCGCGCGTGAACTCGAAATGTGTTACGCCGCAATAGCTTTAGTCACTGACCTGGACGCCGGTGTCGACGTCGGCGGCGGGGTCAAAGCCGTCGAGGTGTTCAGCGAATTCGAAAAGAACATCGAGCCGTTGAAAAAGCTGGTGTACGAGGCGATCGGTCAGGTGTCGGCCGAACTCACGTGCGCGCAGTGCCTGCCGCATACCGGTACCGAGCTGCCGTTCGACCTGGCGTAGTGGCATCGCAGGCTAGGCTATGCCAATGCAGGGCCGGGCTCGGATGACGCCGCTGGGGGCGGTGCTGCGAGGCGCGCTGGCCGGCGCTATAGGCACCCTGGCGATGGATCTGCTGTGGTACCGCCGCTATCGGCGCGGCGGCGGCCAGAGCGCGTTTGCCCCGTGGGAATCGTCGGCCGGCTTGGACAACTGGAACGACGCTCCGGCGCCGGCGCGGTTCGGCAAGCGGCTGATCGAGACTGTCTTTGACAGTGAGCTGCCGCCGACGCGAGCACGTCTGGTCAACAACGTCGTCCATTGGGCCACCGGAGTGGGATGGGGTGCGGTCTTCGGGCTGATAGGTGGATCGGTGCCCATCCGCCTCTGGCAGGGGCCCGCTTTCGGTACGGGGGTTTGGCTGCAGTCCTACGCCGTGCTGGTGCCTGCGAAGCTGTATAAGCCGATGTGGGAATACGACATTCAAACGTTGGCGAAGGACCTCAGCGCACACCTGGTGTACGGGTCGGCGGCCGTCGGAGCCTTCCGGTTGCTTGCCGTCGTGTGACCTCACGTTCGATGGCGGCGGCTGTCTCCTGAGTCCTCTTGTCCCCGATAGATTGTGGGTTTGGCGGCGCTTGCCTGCTGCGGAGAGTCCGGACGATGGATTCGCGGCTTGGGTGCCGGGTGCTCAGGGCTACCAGCGGCCAACCTCGTCGTCTCGGTCTCGCCGGTTGCCAGTCGTGTGGTCGCCGCGTCCGATGCTGGGGGAGGAGTGCTACTCGGCCTGCTGGTAGTTGGCAATGACCGCCCGGTCACGATGACGACCACAAGGATGCAGACCGCCAGTAGACAAAGCACGACGTCGAAGGTGCTGGTTATCTGCTGCGCGAGGTTGTTGCCGTAGACCGGATTGGCCGCCCACCCGGAGGTACCCGCCACCCGAGGCGCCAGCGCGATGCCCACCACGATGCGAGAAATGGTGAGCACCAACAGAACTGCACATGCCGAGCTGATCAACACCGCAGGCAGGGCGCGGTTGAGCACGTTGATGTAAAGCCACACCGCAAGCACCGCGGTGACAAGGTCGAACGCGGCCATGGCCGCGCTGTTGTACGGCGAGTAGGGCAGCTTCAGGCTCAGCGAAACAACGAGGTCGGTGACCCGCATCACGACAGAACCGACGGACCATACCACGATGAGCAGCAAGCCCTTTCGCGCTGCGGCCCGCCAAACGTCGGCCTGCTGGGGCGTCATAGTCATGATCAGCATCAGTGGTCCGAAAATCGCCGCTGCCGCCGCCCAGGCCAGGTAACCCTCGAACCCGACCCCCGCGGTCGACGTGTTCTGGGCGATGCCGTGGAATCCGTCGATGTCCCGGCCAATGGGAAGACTCCACACGATGAGCCCGGCCACTAGAGTCGACGCCCCGAGCGCGATGATTGCGAGGCGAGATACCCTGCTGCGCCGTAGAATCCACCGTGACGCCACCACAACTGCCACCAACGCGACGACGCCGTAGATGACCGCGGTCGCGATGATCGCCACATTCTGCTTGCCGAATCCAGAACCGGCCGACGGTAGGGCGCTTTTCACCCGCCAGAACAGGTTGAGCAAAAAGCTCAGGGACGCAAGGACGATCGAGGCGTAGCCGACGATTCGGGTCGATTGCAGCCAGCGGCGAAACTTCTCGTCGTCGGTGGCGGTGCCGGTGATTAAGGGTTGTGCGCTCAATAATGACCCGGCGATCCCCAGCCATGCGCCCGGGCCGACGCCGCTTGGCACGTTGGCGCTGCCGCCGTATCTGACCGTCTGGACCACCTCGAACACCACGACACCGAACACCAGCAGTCCATACGGGGCGTTGAGCCAAGCCCGCAGCCGGCCAACCATGACCGGATTGAAACGCGAGCCGAACAGCCTCCAAGGCCCGGCGTAGGTGACCACGATCGATCCAAGCGAAAGCACGGTGGCCGCAATCAGTAACGCAAACACGCCCCCATGGCCGTTGGGGATGGCGCCGCCGAAGTACAGGTTCCACGGTAAGAACAGCGCAATCAGCAACAGCACAGCGGCGGCAACGTCGCGGCCGATGTTCCACCGCCGCGTCGACCTCCGCGCCACGAGCGGTCGCTGGCTTGGTGGCGACATTTTCTGGGTGGGAATGGCTTGTGTTGGGCCGAACTGGTCGGATTGCCGATGCTGCTCGGGCGACGATTGCTGGCCGTGGGCACGGGCAATCCGCGGTCGGGTGCCGAAGCGGTCGTTAGGCGTGTCCCCGCGGCTTTCGCTCACCAGGTTCCCCCTGTGATGTGACAGTGGTTTTGCGCAACGGGTGTGGGATTAGTTAACACCTCCGGTCATGGTTGCGCTGAGGGTCGGCGAACATACTGCTCGTCGGGACGGTCCCGGGCAATGTCGATATGCTGGCCCAATCTGCGCAGACCGGGGGAGTTTGTCGGTCGAAAGACAGATACCGCCGCAGTTATCGCAGTGTAATGATGATGAGACATTGCCGCGGGCGGCCGGTGATGCAGTGCGAGGGATCGGCGGAAAACGTGCCGATGTCATACGCACTTGCGTGAGAGGAGAACCGCGATGGACGTAGCTTTGGGTGTCGCGGTCACAGGTCCGGTTGCCCGGGTAGCGCTTGTCGGGTCCGGTGCCGACAGCGGCGCGGTGATCGATCAGTCAGTCATCGACGTGTCCTCGGATGCGATTCGAAGATTGACGGAAACGGTCGTCGGCACACATCGGTCGCTGGCCGACCAAGGTCATCGGCTGGTAGGTACCCGGCTGTGCTGGTCGGATCAACGCCAAGCTAGTGACCTGCGAAGGATGCTAGACGACTCGGGTGTCCACAACGTCGCGTTGCTCTCCGAGCCAGAGGCAGCAACGGCGTTGGTGCGCAACGTTTCTCGTGGCGAGGGCCAACATGGCGTGCTTCTGCTCGATGATGACACTGCGATGCTCTCGCTGATCGGCACCGACGACGCCGCAACGAGGGCGGTGGGTGCCAAGCCACTACGTGGCTCCGACCCAGTCACGGCGGCTGGCGCATTGCTGGGCCGGCTGCGTGAACAGCCGGGGGCGGCCAGCGATGTCTACCTGATCTCCAAGTCCGCTGATGTCTCGGCCGTGGCTGACGAACTTCGAGCCACGTCGGCGTTGCCGGTAGCAGTTCCGGAGAACCCGGAGTTCGCGATCGCGCGGGGCGCGGCGATGGCGGGGATGCCGGCTCAGGACGCGACGATGGCGGGGATGCCGGCTCAGGACGCGACGATGGCGGCGATGCCGGCTCAGGACGCGACGATGGCGGCGATGCCGGCTCAGGACGCGACGATG
>NZ_CAXUCH010000291.1:0-2906 GCF_964249325.1 uncultured Mycobacterium sp.
ACGATGGCGGGGATGTCGGCCCAGGATGCGACCGTGATGACTCGGCGGAGGACGCTACGGGTCCGGGCGGGGCGTTGGCCTACTCGATGGCGGACGAAGGTTCGGAACTGCTGCCGATGGAGTACGCCGGCGACGAGGACGAGGCGGAGGCAGAGCCACCGCCGGTGGGCCGCGCGTTGCTGGTGGGCAGCACCGTCGGCGGCATCGTGGTTGCCGGGTGTGCGGCGTTGGCAGTTGCGGTGACGATCGGCATTCGCCCAACCGCGGCCAGTCAACCGCAGCCGCCAGTGCAACCGCAGCACAAAGCGGTGCCGGGAAACTTCATGCCGGTGCTGCCAGCACCTAGTGCACCCGCTTCACCCCCAGTCCAGGCGCCACAGCTGCCGGCTGGCTCGGGTGGCGGGGCCCCGCAGGGTGTCTCTGGCCCCGGTCCTCAGCAGGTACCCGGCGGAGCGCCGGCTGCTCCTCCGGTTTATCAAGCACCGCCGGAGGCGCCCGTCGCGCCGCCGCCCCCACCGGCCTATAACCCGGTTACCATCCCCATTCCGATCCCCATCCCGATCAACCCGCCGCCGCCCAGTAGCACGACGGGCGGGACGACTGCGGGTACGAGCGGTGGCACAACGGCCGGCACAACCGGGGGTACAACTGGCGGCACGACCGCTGGCACCACTGGCGGCACGACCGCTGGCACCACTGGCGGCACGACCGCTGGCACCACCGGCGGCACCACGGGCGGGACGACTGCGGGTACGACGGGAGGCACGACGGGCGGCACGACTGCCGGTACGACCGGCGGCACGACCGCTGGCACCACCGGTGGCGGCACAACCGGCGGCACGACTGCGGGCACTACGGGTGGGACAACTGGCGGTACCACAGCCGGTACGACCGGCGGCGGTACAACCGGTGCCGGCACCACTGGCGGCGGCACGACCGGGGGCGGCACCACCGGTGGCGGCACGACCGGCGGTGGGACGACCGGCGGTGGGACGACCGGTGGCGGCACCACCGGCGGCACCACTGGCGGTGGGACGACAGGCGGTGCGAAGCCCTAATCCGGCGGACCGGCCCTCACGGCGGTGACTTTTCCCCGGCGACAACCCCTTCCTCTTTCGGAGTTTCCCTACCGCGTAATCGATTACGCCGCCACCGCGCACGAAGCGCCATCACAACCTTCGTCGCCGACTGTTTGGTGCTGCGCGGAAGGCGTTGCGCGGTCTCGGACGGAACAAATGCGAGATAAAGCACGAACATCGCCAAGCTGAAAAAACCAACCGCGACGGCGATCATGATCATGGTGTGCATGACCACGCCCGCGGCCAGCACCCATGGCCGTAAGCGGGGGTTCCACACCAGGATCGCAACTGAAAACTCGACGGCGAGCGTGCCCCAGGTAGCGGCGTTCATCAGCAGCGCGTTGTTGGCGAACCATCGCGGGGCGGGAACCAGCAGCATGTCTTGCAGTCGCAGCGCGTAGGACACAGCAGTGCCCTCGGGCCAGGCGCTGCCGTTGAGCTTGCTCAACGCCGACGCCAGATAGATCAGCGACAACTGCAACTGCATCAGTCGAACCGGCCACTGCGGGCGCTGCTGTGCCGACCAGAACATTCCAGTGCTGCGTCGTTGGTCGAGCGACAAGGCCGCGCCGCACGGCGAAAGCGCAAGGAACAGCGCCTCAAGCCGAACAAGGAGATCGCCGGAGTTCCATACCGACGGGTTGCGGTGTTCGAAGGACAAGATCAGCACGAACACAACCAGTGCGGCCAACCGGCTGTGCCATCCGATCATCAGCGCGAGCGAACAATTCAGCAGCACCGCCCACCCGATAAGCAGCGCGCGGTCACTGTTCCAGATCGCAAAAAGCCCCCACTGAAAACTTCCTGCTGGCTGCTGCGGCGCGATCCCGTGCGGCCCGAACAGCTCATGCAGATCAGGTAGCAAGGAGAGCGTCCAGCCCAGTGCCACCGCGCCGAACGCGATCCTGACCAAGCCCAGGGTGTAGGCAGGTTGCGATCGGAACCAGAACGTCCGCCAGTTTTCAGCCGCGGCTACCCACGGCCGCTGACGGCTTCCTGGTTCGCTCATGACTCGCCGGTCAAGGTCTCGTCGTAAAGGATTTCCTCGCCGACGGTGCGCGGCCCCTCGGCGCCGGGCGGCGGGAGTAATTCGGTGCGCAAGATCATCTGCACTCGCGCCGCGCGCTCGCCGCGACCCGTGAGCCGGTGAACAACCCAGTGCGCCAAGCCAGCTCGACTAGCGGGCTGCCGTACTAAATTCTCCTTGGCCTTCTGCCAGCGGTACCACGAAAACGCCCCCACCAGACGGTCACCGCGCGGATTCGTCCACACCCGTTGCGCGCCACCGGCCATGGTGACACGCACCTCGACGTACTCAAGGCGCCGCAGTGGTTCCGGGGCGTACACTCGCCAGTTCTGTTCTAGACCAGCTGCCGACGCGACCGGCTGCAGCACCGGCATCAGCCGCCGCTTGAATTCCGCATCGGGCAGGCTCCACACCACGCCGGTGATCAGCACGACCACGACTAAGCAGCTAATTGCTGCCTCGCCAACACGCGAGCTCTCGAATCGCTGGCCGATCGTCGAGAGCTTCCTCAGGTCCAGCGCAAGCCCCTTTTGTCGTTCTCCGATATCCGAAGAGTCTGAACTTGCTTTTTAGCACTGAAACGGCCGACCCAAGCTGGTGTCACAGAACATTCGGATAGCGAAAGCATCCGGGCAGCGTCAGCCGCCCCCACTGAAGCGGCGGGCCAACGCTTGCCGATCCACCTTGCCGATACCGCGAAGCGGCAGGGCGCCGACGATATGCAGCTCGCGCGGTGCTGCGGTGACGTCGAGTGTCCGCGCGACATGAGTGCGCAGCCCGTCCAGCGTCGGCGCGGTGCA
>NZ_CAXUCH010000291.1:2916-4799 GCF_964249325.1 uncultured Mycobacterium sp.
CACCGCCGGATGGGTCAATAGTGCAGCCTCCACGGGTTGCGGAAGCACCGTCGATCCACCGGTGCTGATGGCCTCGTCGATGCGGCCAAGCACACTGAGTAGCCCCGAATCATCCACCACACCAACGTCGTTGGTGTAGAACCAGCCAGGCTCGGCGAACGGATCGGGATCGACCGGATTGCGGTACCCCTTGGCCAGCGTCACACCGCCGACCACGATGCGCCCGTCATCCGCGATCCGCAGCCGCACCCCCTCAAGCGGGACACCGTCGTAGACACAGCCGCCCGCGGTCTCGCTCATCCCGTAGGTGCGCACCACGGAAATACCCGCCGCCGCAGCCGCTTCCAGCACCGATTGCGGCGCCGGACCGCCGCCGATCAGCACGGCGTCCAGCTCGGCCAGCGCATCGGTCGCCGCCGGGTCGGTCAGCGCCTTGGCCAGCTGGACAGCGGCCAACGAGGCATATCGCCGGGCTGATCCCAATCCCTTTACGGCACTGGGTAATTCGGTGACATCGAAACCCGCCGAGACGTCCAGCTCGACGGGCACCGTACCAGCCAGCACGCTTCGCACTAGCACCTGCACACCGGCGATGTGATAGGGCGGCAACGCCAGCAGCCAGCGGCCGGGGCCGCCCAGACGGGCGTGAGTGGCCGTTGCACTGGCGATCAGCGCGGCGGCCGTCAGCATCGCGCCCTTGGGCGCACCGGTGGTTCCCGACGTCGTCACCACCAGCGCGATGTCGTCGTCGATCTCTTCGCCTATCCGCAACGCAGGCAACGTGTCACCGGAGCGCACCGGGACCAGCGCGGGTTCACGGTCGGCGAGAACGCCCTCCAACGCAGGCAGGAGATACTTCGCCGCGGAACCCGGCGAAACGGCGATTGCGCGCAGAACGGCTATCCGCGGCCCTCGCCCTCGCGGACGTCATCGAGCGGCCAGCCCTTGGCAGCCAACCGTGCCCGCACCCGCTCGATGTCCTCGGGCGCAGGCAGGTCGTCGGTGAACTGGGTGATCGTCGCGCCGATGTCGATGTGGTCGAAATCGCCGCGCTGCATCAGTTCATTAGCGACGGCCTTGACCTCGTCGTTGGTCAGCCGTCGTGACAGCAGAGCCAGTAGCGGGAAGTAGTCGGTCGGCGGCACGCCTTCGGGATAGCCGGCGCGCAGCCAGGCGACGATCGAGGTGAGGAATCGGTTCACAGTCCGTCAACTTCCGCGGGGGCCGTCAAATCGTAAGCACACGACCAGGTCAATGCTACTTGGAGTGCTGGGGTCGGGGAGCGCCGAGGATGTACCACCCTGTGTGGTGCGCGATGAATTCGCGTGCGATGAACAGCACGCCGAGTACGACCGCCGCCAGCACCAGTGCGAAGATCGCCCAGCTGAGCGCAGCCATTACCGGGCGCCTGACAGCAATGGCGTGGCTGTCCGTGCTCACCCCGGCGCCGACAGCGCCCAGTCGAATCCCGACAGCGAACAGCGCCGGCAGCCCTGCACCCACCACCAGACTGAAGATCAGGATCTTCAACGTGGCGGCGTAGTTGAACCACGTACTCATCAGGCGCTAGTCGTGGGGATGGTGTCGGTGTTAGGCCGGGTGCCGGCCGGTGGCTCCACCGCGGCGGAGTCCGCGGGCGGTGTCGCCGTGTCGAGTCCGGCCGTCAGGCTGCCTTCCCACTCGTGGTTGACGTTGGTGTGGTCAACGCGCACCTTGCGAGCCTGCAGCCAGATTGCCAGCGAGACCGCCGACAGCAGCGCGAAGCCGACGAGTACGCCGACGTAGCCGCCGATGGCGTGCACGATGCCGTAGGTGATCGCACCGACGATGCCCGCGGACGGCAGTGTGAACAGCCACGCCGTCACCATCCGGCCGGCCACCCC
>NZ_CAXUCH010000292.1:0-1713 GCF_964249325.1 uncultured Mycobacterium sp.
GTTCAGCGCTTCCGGATCCGCTGTTGGCGTCGGCCGTGCAGCTGGTGTATCAGCTGCTGCACGACTCTCGTCTGTATCCGTTCCTGGATTGGTGTGTGGGAATGTTCAAAACCCCATCGGGGGTGGAGACAGTCATCGTCAGCAGTGAGGGCACGGGCTACATACCGGCTGGGGTGTTTGTGCCGCGCACGGCACGAATGTTGTTCGCTGATGCGGGTTTAGACGCGAGGTTCCGCGCCCGCTGGTTCGGGTGGGCCAACCCGGCCCAAACCATGTTGGCCTATGCGGAGCTGCTTTCCGACCACAATCCGAACATCAAACTGCATGCGCTGGCGGTCTCGACGAGTCAGGGCGGGTCCTCGCTGCCGGCCCGGGATGCGGGGGTGCCGCACTTCGAGGACTGCGCATTGCTGACGTCACCCATCCCCCAGGACGCCCCGCCGTCTGCGATGGACGAAAACCACGCGCACCGTCTGGAGATGCTCGATCCCGCGCTGTATGCCCGTTTGACCGGCATGGGCGGTGGTCCTGCCCCGGGCCGCTCGGAGGCATGGAAGACGTCGCTGGCCGCGGTTCAGACCGCGTTGGAGCGGGCTGCTGCGATACAGGATTTGGCTGTCCCGCCGGTGATTCGGGAGATCTTGGAATCGCTGACCAAGGGTGTGCAGGTCGGCGAGGATCGGTGGACCGAATTGGACATGGCCAACCTGACCGAGGCCGCCAACAGCGCCAGCCATCGGCCCGGCCGGATGCTCGATTCTGCCGGGGCATCACCGTATGCACGCGCCCACCACAATCTGGCGCGGGTGACCGAACTGCTGTCGATGTGGCGGCGCGCCACCCCTGAATATGCGGAAATCGCTTACGCCGCAGGGCTGATCATGGAAGAGGCACAACTGTGGCCAGCTGGCGGAGGACCAGTGATCCGGTAACGCAGGAAGGTAGTTAGCGATGGCTGCTAAGCCGATCGATGTGAGCGCGCGCTCATTGGCGTCCGCGGCGTCGACCGTGGCAGGACACGCGGAGCGGGCCGCGCAGCCCGGACCGACACCGACCGGTGCGGCCGGGGGCTCATCGGCGGATGCGGCGGCCGCCGCGGTAGCGGTCAGAATGCGCACGACGGTCACGGCGATGGCGGCGCGCCTGGCCACCAAGGGTCCGCAGTTCCAGGCCATGGGGCAGGGGGCAGCCTCTGGGCTGCAGTCGGAGGATGCCCAAAACGCAGGCAGGATCACGGCGGTGTCCGACGATACGGGCAAAGACCTGGATCGGCGGGGTGCCGGTGTGCAGGCTGCGGGATTCGGCCCCGGCGGCGCCCAGCAAGCTCCGGCGAATCCGGCCCCCGGGTGGCCGAAACCCAAATACCCGCTGGACCTCAACGACATCAAACGCCTGGCGCCCGGCGCGCACGGCCCCTACGGCTACCAGGAACTCGTACCGGGCTCAGGCGTGTGGATCCCCGACCCGGCCACCAACGCTGTCCAGCCCGGCTTCCTTCCCCCCGGCAGCGCGAAATACCCGCTGGACCTCAACGACATCAAACGCCTGCCGGTCGACGCGCTGGGCCCGCGCGGCTATATGGAGCTCATCCCGCATTCCGGCATTTGGGTGCCGGACCCACACTATCCGGGTTCCGGTGGCTGAAGGGTGTTGGCGATCAGCAGGCCGTGGGCGGGGTGTCGAAGGCGGGGGTGGCAGACAAGCGCTGAGCAC
>NZ_CAXUCH010000292.1:1723-4737 GCF_964249325.1 uncultured Mycobacterium sp.
GTATCGGCGCGGCGGCCGCGTCACTGTCGACTGGCTGGTTCGGCAGGCACGGCAGCGAAGGTTCGGCCAACTGGGTGATGCGCTCTGGTCGGCCAAGTGTCCGCGTTATAGTGCGCAGGCATGCCGTACGGCGATGCGGCGCCTGCTCGAGCGGCGCGCCGAGGCACAAAACAAGCGCTGAGCACCCACCGTCCCTCTGGGACAATTGGGTGGCAGCCTCGGTGCTGGCAGGAAACTTAGAGGGTGACCAGGGCGGTGGGTGATGGCGGATAAGGCGATCAACGTCAACGCAGGCTCGCTGGTGTCGGCGGCCCCGACGGTGCAGACCATGTCGAGCGCGCCGCGCAGCCGGCACAAGCGCCGATCGCTGCGGCGGGCGGCTCCACAGCGGATGCGGCTGCCGCCGGGGTGGCGGCTGCCATGCGCACCAAGATCACCGCGATGTCCGCAGAGCTGTCCGGCAAGGGCCCGCACCTGCAGGCTACCGGGCAGGCGGCCGCCTCAGGTCTGCAGGCCCAGGACGCCGAAAACGAAGCCACGATCAAGGCGGTGCCCGCCGATATGCGCCGCGATTTGGGCGGGCGAGGCGCGGGCGTGCAGGCCGCCGGATACGGCACTGGCGGGGCGCCGCTGAGCCCCGGCCCCGGCCAGCCACAACCTCCCATCGACCCGAGAAACCCCTTCGTCGGCGACGAGCGGTTCGGCCGATGGGAAGACATCCCGCCACTGCCGTCATATACCGGCGCTCATCCTCCGCCGCTGCAACCGCAATACCGGCCGTTTCCGGACGGCACACCGCAAAAAATCGGCCCCACTACCGGTATGTACACCCCAGGTAAATCGTGGATCGGCGACATCGACCCGCCCATCGTTCAGGCCCAGGAAGAGTATCGCTTCAGGCTCGCCGGAACCGAGGCCACCACAACCACGCGCACAATTTTTGAAAACGGCCAATGGCATCAACAGCGGTGGGTGCAAAACGTCTATGAATACCAGCGCAACACGTCGCTGCTACCTGGCGGTGACCTCGGCGGTCTGCCATCGCCTACGAGCATCGATCGCAGTTGGAAACCGATATCACTGCCTCAGCTGGCAACGCTGTCAGCCAACAACCCTGACGTCACTTATTACCTGCCCGACGGGTGCGGCGGGACGGTGAACTTCATCGGCGGTGCGGCCCAGGGTGGCATCGGTCTGCCGCGTCCCCCTATCATGACTCGGCCCCGCTGAATGAGGCTCAGCCGACGACGGACCTGGGTCATCGGGACCGTCACATTGGTCATTACCGCCGTTGTCACCGGCGCGGCCGCGTGGTGGCTAACAAGCCATCACCAGAAGCCCCACAACTGTGGGGCAGTACGTGCAATGATTAATTACAACAAGTCTCAAGGCCAGGCTTTTGCGCACGCCTTCGACCCTGACAAAGGTGCCCAGCCAAGCATTGCTGATTACCAGCAATGGGCCGATCACATACGGGACTACACTGCATCGATCAGCGACCCGGCGCTAGCGCCACATGCCCACAAGCTGGCCGATGAGGCGCAGCAGTTTGTGGCTTTCATGACGCGGGTCCGCAACACAAGCGACGAGCATGAGGATCCGTTGGCCCCACCGCCGTGGGTCCAGACCTACGTCGATATGAATCGCCAGTTCAATGCAGAACTCGCCGCACTAGACAAGGCCTGCCCTGTCGGCTAGTAGGTGTCGGCGGCGGCTTTCGCCGTGAGTGGCTACGCGCTATCTGTCGTCCGTGGCGAGTGGCGAACGGGGTGTCGACTCGGTGGTGCTTGCGTTGCCACCGCAAAATGCGTCGCGGCGATACACGGCGACGGTTTTCGCGCAAACCCGCGGGAGTGGGCACGAATGAACCTGAGCAGTTGGCTTCGCAAGAAGCGTGTGTAGTGGGCGTTGGCCGTCGTGGTGCTGGTGGCGTGTGCAGTGAGCGCGGTCATCTGGATGATGCCGCACGACACTCGGACTGCCGCTTCGCACAACGACTGCGCTGCGGTTGAAAAGCTCGGCGAGCAGTGGAACGCGATGGGGAAGTCGGTGACCGCTCTGGAGAACGGCCCGGGGGAGCGCGCGGACCTGCTGGCCATTGCCGACAGTGAATCGGCGATGAGTGAGAAGATTCGCGCCGCGGCGGGGCCGGTGTCCAACCCGGCGTTGAGGACCCAACTGGAAAAATTGGCGCACGGCACCGCGCTATCGGCGAGCCTGCAGCGCGGCGCTGCGACCCGCCCGCCGCAATCGACGCCGCCCACAGGTGAGGACCGCGACTTCTACCACGCCTCGGTGATGACCTACGAGGCGACGTCGGCTCTGCTTCAGGCATGTCCCCGTATGCCCCGCGCGGCGCAACCCAGCTGATATAGGTGGTCACCTGTCGAACGGTGCTCTATCGCGCTACTCAGCCCGGCAGGGTTTGGCGGCCTCAGCGCGCGCAAACCCTGGGCATTGGCGCTAAAGCGACGACTCGAACTACCCGGCTGGCGGTCAGCGTGCACACTGGATTTCAGTCGCCGCGCCGAGGCCACCTGAGTGCCACACAACAGCGTGAGGAAACCTGCAGCGAGGAGCCATGACACTGGTACTGCTAGCGGTCTTGAAGGTCGCGTTGATTGCCTTCATCCTCGGAGGCGTTGTCGCGCTGATAGTTCGAGGCGTCAGGCGCTCACGGGCCAACCGATTGGATTCCCGCTGGACGGACCACCGCTTCCAGCCAGGCTACGAGGCATCCGTTTTCGGGATAGTGCCGAAAACACCGCTGCCCGAATGGGCCTACTGGGATGACGACGGCGACGACGAGCGCAATGAGCGGCCACGTTGAGGTGCCCACATGTACGCGGGATTCGTTGAACGTCATCGGCGGTGCGGCCACGGTGGCGTCGGTCTACCGCGTCCGCCGAGCATGAGGATCCGTTGGCGCCACCGCCGTTGGCTCCATACCATGTCGATATGAATCGCCAGTTCAATGCTGAACTCGCCCGCACTGGGTAAGGCTTGCCCCGTCG
>NZ_CAXUCH010000293.1:0-4624 GCF_964249325.1 uncultured Mycobacterium sp.
GATACCGCCAGGCGCCGACACCCAGCGCGTAGATCGCCAACGCGGCCGCAACGACGGCGAGGCCGTACGCGGCGCACGCGACGGCTCCCAGCACGACCGTCGCCGCCAGGGCGGCGGCGATGACGACGCGGAGCTCCAGCCGCGTCATGACTCGGGCCCCTGCTCGCGCGGCGCTGCCCGAACCGCTTGGGCGGCCGCGCGGATCTGCGGTGTCACCAGCATGATTTGACCCAGCACCCCATTGACGAAGCCGGGCGACTCGTCCGTGGACAGCTCCTTGGCCAACTCCACAGCCTCGTCGACGGCGACCGGCTCCGGCACGTCGTCGGCATGCAGCAGCTCCCACACCGCAACCCGCAGAATGGCGCGGTCCACCGCGGGCAACCGGTCCAGCGTCCAGCCCTGCAGATGTGAGGCGATCAGGTCGTCGATGTGGTCGGCGTGCTCACTGACCCCGCGGGCGACGGCGACCGTGTACGGGTGCAGCGGCGCCACGTCGGGGTTGGCTTCGGCCAGCGCTGTGCGCGCGTCGGCCATCGCGGCCGGGCTCAGGCCGCGGGCCTCGGCTTCGAATAGCAAGTCGACGGCACGCTTGCGGGCTTGGTGCCGTCCCTTCACCGGCTTACCGCCAGGCATGGTCAGGCGCGGCCGAGGTAGCTGCCGTCGCGGGAATCCACCTTCAGCTTGTCGCCGGTATTGATGAACAACGGCACGTTGATCTGCGCGCCGGTCTGCAGGGTGGCCGGCTTGGTGCCGGCACTGGACCGGTCGCCCTGCAGGCCTGGCTCGGTGTGGGTGACTTCGAGTTCGACGGTCACCGGCAGCTCGATGTAGAGCGGATTCCCGTTGTGGAACGCGACCTGGACCGGCATGCCTTCCAGCAGGAACCGGGCCGCGTCGCCGACCAGTGTTTCGGGCAGATGGTGCTGCTCGTAGTCCTCGCTGTCCATGAACACAAAGTCCGAGCCGTCGCGGTACAGGTAGGTCGTGTCGCGCCGGTCGACGGTGGCGGTTTCCACCTTCACGCCCGCGTTGTAGGTCTTGTCGACGACCTTGCCGGAGACCACGTTCTTCAACTTGGTACGCACGAACGCCGGGCCCTTGCCCGGTTTGACGTGCTGGAATTCGACGATCTGCCAGAGCTGGCCGTCGATCACCAGCACCAGTCCGTTTTTGAAGTCGGCAGTCGTTGCCACAGTCGGTGACTCTCCTACACAATGGCCAGTTCCTTGGGGAACCGGGTGAGCAATTCCGGTGTGTGTCCGGACGTTTCGTCAACCACGACGAGGGTGTCCTCGATGCGGACACCGCCCCGGTCGGGCAAATAGACGCCGGGCTCCACGGTCACCACGGAGCCCGCCAGTAGTGTACCGGCGGCCGTCGCGTTGATCCCCGGCGCTTCGTGGATCTGCAGGCCCACTCCGTGACCCAGGCCGTGGCCGAAGTGCTCGCCGTGGCCCGCGTCGATAATCACCTGGCGCGCGGCGGCATCCACGTCTTGCAGGTTGGCCCCCGACCGCAGCGCCTCACGGCCGGCGCGCTGTGCAGCAGCGACCAGTTGATAGATCTCTTGCTGCCAGTCTGCGGCCCGGCCCAGCACGAAGGTGCGGGTCATGTCGGAGTGGTAGCCGGCGACCAGCGCGCCGAAGTCGATCTTGACGAAGTCGCCGGCGGCCAGCACCGCGTCGGTGGGCCGATGGTGCGGGATGGCCGAATTGCGCCCGGCGGCCACGATCGTCTCGAACGACACGCCTTCGGCGCCGTGGTCGAGCATCAGGTTCTCCAGTTCACGGCTCACCTGACGCTCGGTGCGGCCGGGCCGCAGGCCACCCCGCTCGATCAAGTCGGTCAGCGCCGCGTCGGCCGCTTCGCAGGCCAGTCGCAGCAGCGCGACCTCGCCGGCGTCTTTGACCTCGCGCAGCGCCTCCACGGTGCCCGAGGCGCGCACCAGCTCCGTCGTCCCCGCCTCCGCGGCCAGCACGTCGAAGCCGTCGACGGTGACCACGTGGCTTTCGAAGCCGAGCCGCCGCGCACCGGCGGCAGCGGCTCGCCCCACCAGATGACGTCCGCAGGCCCGCTCGATGGCGATCTCGAGATCGGGCGCCTGCTGGGCGGCTTGGGTGCGGTAGCGCCCGTCGGTGGCCAGCACCGGAGTCCGGTCGTCGGCGAACACCAGCAGCGCGGCATTGGAGCCGGTGAAACCGGACAGGTACCGCACGTTGACCAGATCGCTGACCAGCATCGCGTCCAACCCGGCGGTAACGATTCGATCCTTGAGATTGTCTCGGCGCTGGGAATGTGTCACAACCGCTGACGCTACTCGCTACGCTGTGGCTCCATGACTAACTGGAGGCTGCGCGGACTGGTGTTCGCCGCTGCGATGGTCATCGTCCGCTTGATACAAGGGGCGCTGATCAACGCGTTTCCCACACAGGCGGGGCTGATCAGCATCGTGCTCGTGCTCCTGCTGTTCATCGCCGCGCTCGTCTGGGGGCTGCGGGACGGTCGCGCCGACGCGTCGGCGCAGCCTGACCCGGACCGCCGCCAGGATCTGGCGATGACGTGGCTGCTGGCCGGCCTGACAGCCGGGATCGTCAGCGGTGCCGTGGTGTTTGTGATCTCGCTGCTCTACAAGGCCTCTATGTCGGCGGGCTGCTCAACGAGCTGACGACATTCGCCGCCTTCACCGCGCTGTTGGTGTTCCTGCCCGCGATGGGCGGTGTCGCCGTGGGCCGCTGGCTCATCGACCGCCACGCTCCCCCGGCGCCGAAGCATGGCCAGCGCGAGGATGATACCGACGTGTTCGAAGCGGTCCACGAGGACGAGACCCCGACCGAGGGGATGGCCACGGCTAAGGGCCATGACCAAGAACAAACCGCGCCCCGATCCGCCGGACGGAGCGAGGAGCGGCCGACGGCGGTGGCGACGGCCGAAGGCGAAGAACCCACCCGAGCCGAGCCGACCGCATCCGACGCCGAGCAGACGAGGCGCGCCCCCAGGGCCGGAGACGATCAGCGGTAAACGCTGGCCAGGTAGCGCAGCGCAAGCAGATAGCCCTGCACCCCGAGCCCGACGATGACACCGGTGGCGACCGGGCTCAGATAAGAGTGCCGCCGAAAGTCCTCGCGGGCATACACGTTCGATATGTGCACCTCGACCAATGGCGCGGTCAGTTCCGCGCATGCGTCGCGCAGCGCCACCGACGTGTGGGTCAGCCCTCCGGCGTTGAGGATCACGGGTTCTTGCGCGTCGGCGGCCTGATGTATCCACTCCAACAGTTGTGCTTCGCTGTCGCTTTGCCGCACAACAGCTTTCAACCCGAGGTCGGCGGCCTCCCGCTCGATCAGCGCACTCAGCTCGTCGTGGGTGGTGGCGCCGTACACCTCGGGCTCCCGCTGACCGAGCCGGCCGAGATTGGGGCCGTTGATGACGTTGACGTGGGTTATGCGCCACTCCTCCGCATCGCTTCGCTCTGCATCGTCGTCGGCGCGCATCGGGTGCTGACCTCCGCGTAGGCCGCTGCCAGCAGTGACGGGTCCGGCCCTTCGAGCCGGCCCGGTTTGGCCAGCCCGTCGAGCACCACGAAGCGCAACACCCCGGCCCGGGTCTTCTTGTCGGCCGCCATGATATGCAGCAGCTCGGGCAGCGCGTCGGCGTCGTAGCTGACCGGCAATCCCAGCGACGTCAGGATGCTGCGGTGCCGGTCGGCGGTGGCGTCGTCAAGTCGCCCGGTCAGCCGACCCAGTTCGGCGGCGAACACCAAGCCCACCGACACCGCGGCGCCGTGGCGCCACTGGTAGTGCTCGCGGCGCTCGATCGCGTGGGCCAGCGTGTGGCCGTAGTTGAGGATTTCGCGCAGCTGCGATTCTTTCTCGTCAGCGGCGACGACCTCTGCTTTGACGGTGACCGCGCGCCGGATCAGCTCGGGCAGCACGTCACCGGCCGGGTCGGTCGCGGCCTGCGGGTCGGCTTCGATGAGGTCCAAAATCACCGGGTCAGCGATGAAACCGGCCTTCACCACTTCGGCCATGCCGGCGACAAGTTCGTTGTGCGGCAAAGTTTTCAGTGTGGCCAAGTCGGCCAGCACGGCGATCGGCTGGTGAAACGCGCCGACCAGGTTCTTGCCCGAGTCGGTGTTGATGCCGGTCTTGCCGCCGATGGCGGCGTCGACCATGCCCAGCAGGGTGGTGGGCACGTGGGCGATCGACACCCCGCGCAGCCACGTGGCCGCGGCGAAGCCGGCGACATCGGTGGCGGCTCCCCCGCCCAAGCTGACCAACGTGTCTTTGCGGTCAATTCCGATGCGGCCCAAGACTTCCCAGATGAACCCGACGACAGGCAGGTCTTTGCCGGCCTCGGCGTCGGGAATCTCGATGCGGTGGGCGTCGATGCCCTTGGCGGCCAAGTCTTTTCGGATCGACTCGGCAGTCTGCGCAAGCACCGGCTGGTGCAGTATTGCGACCCGGTGGCGATCGGCCAGCAGCTTGGTGAGCTCGCCGAGCAGCCCGGTGCCGATGATCACCGGGTAGTGCGGGGCGACGGCCACCGGCACGGTGACCGGCCCGCTGGATCCCGTCATTTGTCCGCCTCGGCGCGCCGAGCAGCGGCCAGCGCGGCCGGTGTG
>NZ_CAXUCH010000294.1:0-1856 GCF_964249325.1 uncultured Mycobacterium sp.
CCCACGTACCCGTCGCGGTCGTACTTGGAGATCGCCACTTTCTGGCTGAACGGCAGATTGGGGTCGAACTGCGGTCCGGCGTCTTTGTCGTTGCGTGCCTTGGTCGCCGCGACGATTTGGCCTGAGACCAGGTCGTCGGGCGAGATCGTAATGGACGCTTTGACCCGCAGACACCCGGCGATCATCGGTGCCAGCAGCATCAGCACCGTGATTGCCACCATCCGCTGGCGTCGACGAGCGCTGAATCGTCGGGCTAAAAGCCACATGCTGCTGGCGCGCACCACGTCATCGTGCCAGACCCGGTGCGTCGGCACGGCCGGTACCGGGCGAGTCCAGGTGAGCGGCGCTGGGAGGCAGCCGTTGCTAGAGCGGCAGCTTGCGTCCCAAAATCGCGAAAGGCCGCGGATCACCGGCGAAGTGGTAGCCGCGGATGATGTCGGTGAAGCCGAGCCGCCGGTAGAGCCGCCACGCGCGGTTGGCCTCCCCGTCGGTCTCCGGCGTCGACAGCAGCACGTTTGCCTCACCACGCCCGGCCAGCAGTCGTCGGGCCAGCGCCTCGCCGAGACCGCGCCCCTGCGCCCTAGGATGAATGTGCAATTCCGTCAATTCGAAATAACTTGCCATCAGATTGATGATCTCCGGGTGGGCAAAACCGGCGCGCTGCAAGCCCAGAACTACTTGCTGCTGCCACCACTGATCGGGGGCGCCGCAGTAGCCGTAGGCAATTCCGAGCAGCGGAGCGTTGCCCAGCTCTGCCGCCGACAGCGGTTTGCCGCCGTCGTGATCGGCCTCCACTGCGGCCACGGCTTGCCAACCGCGTCGGCGGGTGTGTTCGAGCCACATGGCCGCGCGCTGCTTCTCGGTGCCACGCGGGTATCGCATTGCGTCGACGTACACACCCAGGGCGTCAGCGAGACGGCGCTGCATGTCGTGCGTCGACAGATCGATGAGGAAGGTCGCCAACTCGCGGTCTCCTCCTCGGGCGCTGATTCGGTGCGCTGCTTGAATTCTCATTATCGGCCCCCGCGCGACCTGCGGATCGACAACGTCGGCGGTCAAACCCGATGCCCGGCTAATGCTCGGGCCTTGCGGCCCGCATCGGTCGCCATGCTAAAGCTAATGGCCCCGCTGCTCTTCGGGCTTTTCGGGCCCGCATTGTCGTCAGACTACAATCGACGAGCGAACCAGTGGTATGGCGCAGTTTCACCTCGTATCATCTGAGTTAGTTGCCCCAACAAAGTGGGCATCCACGCTATGCGTGGCAGCCTGTCGGCAAGGAGGGACGAATGCCACTCTCCGATCATGAGCAGCGGATGCTCGAGCAGATCGAGAGCGCTCTCTATGCCGAAGACCCGAAGTTCGCCTCAAGCGTCCGTGGCGGTGGGTTGCGCGCGCCGACCGCCCGGCGACGGCTGCAAGGTGCGGCCCTGTTTGTTGTCGGTTTGGGGATGCTGGTTTCCGGGGTTGCGTTCAAGGCGACCATGATTGGCAGCTTCCCAATCCTTTCCGTCCTCGGTTTCGTGGTGATGTTCGGTGGTGTTGTGTATGCCATCACCGGTCCGCGGTTCCCAGGTGGGCGTGACCGGGCGGGGTCGCCGGGTGTGCCGCGGCCCCGTCGCGCCAAGGGCGCCGGCGGCTCGTTCACCAGTCGCATGGAGGATCGCTTCCGCCGTCGCTTCGACGAGTAGCGCGGTCGCGGCGAACGTGTAGGGCAGCTTCAGGCTGCCCTCTTTGTTGTGCTCGTCCGAGGTGGGCGCCGCAGGTGGTTCCATTGAGCGCCCCACAATGCCCCACCAGGTGACCAAGCCGGTCTTCGAGCCCGCTGAGCTCCCTGTTTCGCACATGTACTCATGCAT
>NZ_CAXUCH010000294.1:1866-4618 GCF_964249325.1 uncultured Mycobacterium sp.
GCTCCTGATCCCACCTGTTATGCGATCGAAGTCGAAAAACGCCAGATCCTTACCCACTAAATGGAGCAGAGTGGGGGGTTGTGGGGTATGGTGGCTGGAGTCGTGGGTGAGACGAAGTTCTGGGGCTTCGTGCCGTGGCGGGAGGTGGCCTGATGTTTTTGGGCACCTACACGCCCAAGCTCGACGACAAGGGGCGGTTGACGCTGCCCGCCAAGTTCCGCGATGCGTTGGCAGGAGGGTTGATGGTCACCAAGAGCCAAGATCACAGCCTCGCCGTCTACCCCCGCGCCGAGTTTGAGCAGTTGGCCCGCCGGCTGGCGGACAAGGCCAAGCGCAACAACCCGGAGGCGCGGGCATTCCTGCGTAACCTGGCGGCAGGCACTGACGAGCAGCATCCGGATGCACAGGGCCGGATCACCTTGTCGGCCGACCATCGCCGCTACGCCAACCTCTCCAAAAACTGCGTGGTGATCGGAGCGGTCGACTACCTCGAGATCTGGGATGCGCAGGCCTGGCAGAACTACCAGCAGACCCACGAAGAGAACTTCTCCGCGGCCAGCGATGAAGCACTCGGCGACATCATTTGAGGCGCATGCCCGTGCATCGCGGTCTCTGCCCGAACCGACCCTGACGTACTTCCCCAACGCCAGGTTCGTGCTATCGGACAGGGACCCCGGTGCAGGGGCAGCCCCCGGGCGATCGCAAGCGCGGCGAAGCCGGGCGCAGCGGGTCGCCCGCAGTGTCGCGGGGCGATCGCAAGCGCGGCGAAGCCGGGCGCAGCGGGTCGCCCTCCGGACCACCAGGGTCGCGCCCCGGGGAGGTGTTGTCATGGCCGACGACTCAGCCGATTTCGGTCATGTGCCCGTCCTACTGGAACGCTGCGTGGCGCTGCTCACCCCGGCACTGACCCGCGACCACCCGGATGGGTCGGGTGCCGTCCTGGTAGACGCGACCATCGGCGCGGGCGGTCATGCCGAGCGGTTCCTCACCGACTTGCCCGGCCTGCGCCTGATCGGCCTCGACCGCGACCCCACCGCGTTGGACATCGCCGCGGCGCGGCTGGCCCGATTCACCGACCGGGTGACGCTAGTGCGCACCAGGTATGACGAGATCGCCACTGCACTAACCGAATCTGGCTGTGATGCAACGGGTTCAGTGCCCGGTGTGCTCTTCGATCTGGGTGCGTCGTCGATGCAGCTCGACCGTCTGGAGCGAGGTTTCGCGTATGCTCACGATGCTCCGCTAGACATGCGGATGGACCCGGATTCACCGCTGACCGCGGCCGACATCGTCAATACCTACGACGAGCCGGCCCTGGCTGACATTCTGCGGCGCTACGGCGAGGAGAGGTTCGCGCGTCGCATCGCGGCGCATATCGTCCGCCGCCGGGCCGTCACACCGTTCACGACAACCGGTGAGCTGGTCGACCTGCTCTACCAAGCCATTCCGGCGCCGGCGCGGCGCACTGGCGGGCATCCGGCCAAGCGGACCTTCCAAGCATTGCGTATCGCCGTCAACAGCGAGCTGGGCTCGCTGCGTAGGGCGCTTCCTGCCGCGTTGGACGCGCTGACCGTCGACGGTCGCATTGTGGTGCTGGCGTACCAGTCGTTGGACGACCGCATTGTCAAGGACGTCTTCAGCGGCGCCGTCGCTTCCCGCACGCCGGTCGGGTTGCCGATCGAACTGCCGGGCCACGCACCGGAATTCAGGTTGCTGACACGCGGTGCGGAACGCGCCGACCGTGCCGAAATCGAACGCAACCCCCGTAGCGCCCCGGTGCGGTTGCGGGCTTTGCAACGAGTGCGGCGGCATAACGCGGCAAGGAGGGCGATTCATGAAGGCTAAGCGGCAAGCAGCGACGCGCCGCGGCACCGATCGCCGTCATGGAGGCGACATCGCGGCTCGGACGAGAGCGCGTGGATCGACGGCTCTCACGGCGTCGCGGCGTACCCGGTCTGCGGGCAAGGCTTCGGCCCCCACTCGCGAGCTGCGAGGACCGCAGTCGGGGCCGCAGACCACGCCGATATCGCGACCAGTCGAGCGGCCGGCCCGACCGAAGAGTGCCGCCCAGGCCAAGGCACGGGCTAAGGCGCGAAAGGCTAAGGCACCCAAAGTGGCCCGCCAGCCGTTACATGATCGTTTGCTTGCCAGACTGGCAGCTATTGACCTTCGGCCGCGAACCTTGGCGAGCAAGGTGCCATTCGTCGTGCTGGTCATCGGATCGCTCGGCCTAGGACTGGGCGTTACGCTCTGGCTGTCCACTGACTCCGCGGAGCGCTCCTATGAGTTGGGAAACGCACGGCAGAGAACCCAATTGCTGCAGCAGCAGAAGGAGGCGCTTGAACGCGACGTGCTCCAGGCCCAGGCTGCACCGGCGTTGGCAGAGGCGGCCCGAAATTTGGGAATGATCCCGACGAGAGACACCGCGCACCTGGTGCAAGACCCGACGGGTACGTGGGTGGTGGTCGGCACACCCAAACCCGCCCAGGGCGTTCCGCCGCCGCCGCTGAACACGAAGCTGCCGGACGAAAAGCCGGCACCGCCGAAACCTGCGGCGAACGCGGTGGAGACGCCGGTTCCGGTGGTACCCGGTGCCGGTAGGCCGAGCTTGCCGGCTCCATCTGGGCCCGAGGTGCTGGTCCGTGCTCCTGACGGCGCGACGACGTTGGGCACTCAGCAGTTACCCGCTGGCGCAATGCCGGGGATGCCCAATGTCCCGGCAGCTGAAGCCGGGCCAGTCGCGGTGCCCGGA
>NZ_CAXUCH010000295.1:0-4573 GCF_964249325.1 uncultured Mycobacterium sp.
TTGCAGCGCGGCCGAAACGGCTTCTCTCCCAGCGTGGATGGCCGTTTGATCGGGAGGTGGCCGGCATTTGTTGACAATCTCCCGACTGTCGCGGTGGAGCATCAACTATTACAACGACACCGCGAACAAGGCCAAGCAGGCCGCGATGGATCGCCAAGCGGCCAACGGCGGGCTGGGTGAGTACTACACCGAGGGCGACACCCGCGTACCGACGTGGCTAGTCGTTGGCGACCCGGCTGCGGTGGGTGACCGTACCGGCTTAGACGCGACGGCGTTGAACGGTGGATTTGCCGACACCGAAGCGGCAGCCCGCTGGCTCGACGACGGCATTGCCCCTAACGGGGCTTGTGGCAGGGCGTTCACCGACAAAAGCGTGCACGGTTTCGACCTGGTATTCGCCGCGCCGAAAAGTGTGTCGCTGCTTCGGGCACTGACCAATGAGGTCGGTGAGAAGGTCGTGCAGGAGGCCCACCTGAAGGCCGTGCAGGCGGCGATGACCTACCTGCACCAACACGCCGGCTACACGCGCGTGCACAATCCGCGGACCGGCACCAAAGATCTTCAGCGACTGCCTGGCCTGGTCGCTATCGCCTTCCAGCACGAGACATCGCGATGCGGTGATCCGCATCTGCACACCCACGTCGTTCTGCCCAACAGGCAGCCCCGCGGGGACGGCCGGCTGGTGTCGGTGGACTCCAAGAGCCTGCACCACGAAGCCAAGGCCGCCGGCGTCATCTACCAGGCCGTGCTGCGCCACGAACTGCATGCCGAGCGGGGATTCGAATGGACTGCCGTCGACGAGCATTCGGGCATGGCTGAAATCGCCGGGGTCACGAAGGACTGCATCACAGCGTGGTCGCAGCGCTCGACGCGGTTGCGCGAATGGGCGCGCAACAACTTGGTCGTCGTCGACGGTGAGCCGACCGCCGCTCAGTTAGCGGCCGCGCAAAAGGCGACGCGCCCGGCCAAACCCGAATCGCTGGCGTGGGAAGACCTGAAAGAAGTCTGGCGGGCAGATCCGCGCGGACTGCAACTGGATCGCGCCGCGCACTTCGAAGCGCGCGAACACCGCCGCGCATCCGCGCAGTCGAGCGGTGCGGTGCGCACCGCGCTGGATCGTGCGCGCATTGCGCGCATGGCCGCGCGCATTGACAAGGCCGCGTTCACCCGCGCCGACATGGTCGAGATCGTCGGCGCGCAACTGCCCGTTGACGCGCCTGGCGATTTGCGCGCGCTCATCGAGCAGGCGGTAGACGCGGTGAGCATTCGGGTGAGCGCGCAGCGCGAAGCGCACCACCGGGAAGGGCACGAGAAGTTCACCGTGGAGGCGATTATCGTCGAGGAGGAACGTGTCTTCGAGATGGTCGATGAGGCCGACAATCGCGCGCGTCTGTGGATACGCGACGAGGATTTTGGTGATCTCTCACCCGATCAGGCGCGCGCGATCCGCAACATCGCGGTCTCCCCGTTCCTCGTGCAGCCGTTGCAAGCCCCGGCCGGTGCCGGAAAGACACACTCGCTTAAAGCACTGCGCGCCGCCGCGCATCACGCGAATAAAGAGGTGCTCGTGCTGGCGCCGACGGGCAAGGCCGTTGACGAAGCCATGCGCGACGGAGCTGGCGACCGCGGACTGACGGTGGCCAAAGCGCTCAAACTCATCGAGGACGGCCAACTCGAGGTCGGTCGGTTCACGGTGGTGGTGGTCGACGAAGCCGCCATGGTCGCCACCCCGGACCTGAAGAAGTTGCTTTCGTGCGCTGTGGTGGGCAAAGCCAAGGTGGTCCTCGTCGGTGACTCCTATCAGCTGGCGCCTGTCATGGCGAGGGGCGGGATGTTTGAGAACCTGTGCGCCGATCTTCCGTGGGCGCAGCGGCTCAGCGAAGTGTGGCGGATGCGCAACCCCGAGGAGCGTGAAGCATCACTGGCGTTGCGGTCGGGGCATGGCAACCGGCTGCGTAAAGCCGTTGGGTGGTATCGCAATCAGGACCGGCTGCACACCGGAGATCCGATCGCCATGGCTCACGACGCGATGCACGCCTACATCAAGGCCCGCGCCGAGGGCAAAGATGTGGCGATCGTGTGCGACAAGTGGGAGATCGCCGACGCGATCAACCGCCGCCTGCATGACACCTACACGGCGAAAGTTGAACCCAGCGTGCGGGTCGCACGTGAGCAGCGGGTGCGTGTCGGGGACATCATTTTGAGCCGAAACAACGACGCCACAATTGAGGTACGGCCTGGGCCCGCGCACCGGCGCGGTCACGGCGTGGACCACGTTCGCAACGGAAACCGTTGGCGCGTCGCCGGAATCGATGCCGTAGGGGGACGTATCGCGGCTGAACGCCTCACCGACCATGCGCGGGCTGTGTTCGAAAGCGACTACGTGCGCGACCACATCACTCTGGGCTACGCCGCCACCGTGCACTCTGCCCAGGGCGTCACGGTGGGCAGCACGACCACCGAGGGCGTCTGCTACGCCATCATGAGCGAGCATGCCAGTCGGGCGATGGCCTATGTGGCCATGACTCGCGGTAAAGACGAGAACCACGTCTACATCTACCAGGCCATCACCGGTGAAGCGGACCACGAGCACGCCAGCCCGGTCGCCGGTCTCGAAATGCACCGCATGCGCCGCGGCAACAAACACGCTGCTGCGCATTACTTCCGGATCATCCTGACCAATGACGACAGGCCGCGCACCATGCACGCCGAAGCTGAACGTACCGATCCCCACCAACTTCCATCGGTTGTCGCCGCGGTTGTACATCGTCAAGCAGAACGGCGCAGGGTGCGACAGCGGGCATGGCGTCAAAACAATGCCCAAGCGCATCGCTGGGAAGCCGCCTACCAGCGGATGGCCCAGTCCCGGGACAGCGCCGAGTACCGCCACGAACGCGGCCGCTTTGCAGACGGCGCTGGCCTCGAACTCTGAAGTGGTCGGCCACAGTTCGCGCCGACCCCAGCTGAGCGCGTATCTTTTACTTCCCAGCGACCGCTTGTCCCTGACGAAATGTCTTAAAGGGTTGCTTAAACGATCTGCTCGTCAGCGACATGTGTAAGTCACTGGTGCGTCACCGGTTCCAGACTGCACATGTAACCGACGTGCCGGGGTTCCCACCCACCAAAGAATCACGACATGGACAGGGCTTTCGTCTCAGCCGTTGCCACGTTGGTCTACTCGCCAGCCATCAACGGCTCTGCTGGGGAAGGTTGAGCAAAGGGATGCCGCCGATGGGCCAGCACCGGCCGGGGTCACCATTGGGTTTGTTGTTTGCTCGTTGATGCATCGGTTCAGCGCCACCGTGTCCCACACGTATTAGCAGGTGGACCCTTCGGCGCCAGCCAGCGCCGACTGCAGGGCCCGGCGCATGTCGTCTTCGTTGACGGTGAGCACGCTGGGGTCTGATTTGGCCAGCTCCGCAAGCTCGTGTGGGGCCATGGTGTGCAGGCGGCGGGCTCGTTCCCGCTTGCAGGCGATGATGACCTTGCGGGCGTAGCGGCCGTTGCCGGCAACGTCGAGCGCGGTGCCGGCCTCTATCGGTGTGTCCCGTAGCCGGGCGGCCTCGGCATGCAGCAGTGGCCAAGCGCTGTCGGCGATGGCGATTTTCTCCTTGCGGGCGATGTGCTGGCCGATTTGCACGATCTCGTCGGGTGTGTAGCTGTTGAAGGTCAAGGTGAAATGGAAGCGGGAGGCCAGGCCCGGGTTGGCGCTCAAGAATCGGCGCATCTCCTTGGGGTAGCCGGCGACGATGACCACGAGTTGGTCGCGGAAGTCCTCCATGTATTTCAGCAGCGTGTTGATGGCGTCCTTGCCGAACGAGTGGCCTTCGTGCTCAGGGACGAGCCGGTAGGCCTCGTCGATGAACAGGACGCCACCGAGTGCTTCCTCGCATACCGCTTTCATCCGTTCGGCGGTCTGGGAGACGTAGCCGACGACGAGGTCTTCCTCGGTGACCTCTTTGACGTCGGGGCGCTGAATCTTACCCAGTCCGAACAGGATTTCGGCGACGATGCGCGCGAATGTGGTCTTGGCTGTGCCGGGTGGGCCTTCCAACACAATGTGGTTTTCGTTCGTACTGGATGTCTCGACACCCTGCTCGGCCAGCAGTTGGTCGATCTGAATTTCGGTGCGCCACACCGCGATCTGCTCTTTGGGGCCGTCCAGGCCGATCAGTTCGTCGAGGCGGGCCTGGGCCCGCGCCAACACCTGGCTCTGCTCGGCGGCCAGGTCCGCGGCCGCGCGGGCTTGCTTGCTGGTTTCGGTTGCCGGGTCCCACTTGTCGGTGCGGGTGGCGATGGTTTCCGGGTCGGTCACGATCAGCCGGTAATGCGGGTCGTCGAGGGCCTGCCGCGCCGCGTCCAGCAGCTGACCGTCCACGGCGGCCGCCCGAAACGCCGCCTTGGCGGCCTCCTCGTCGCCGAGCTCGCGCAGACACCAGCCCTTTGTGAGGGCGACGTCGGCAGCGACGTAGGGGTTGGTGGTCCTGATGGTTTCGATGATCTCGAGCGCCGGGACGAACTCGCCCAGGCTGGCGGCCGCCGAGGCCTTCAGCGCTTTGGTTGCCGCCGTGAC
>NZ_CAXUCH010000296.1:0-4560 GCF_964249325.1 uncultured Mycobacterium sp.
TGTGTGGACTGCTGGCCTTCGTCGGTGCCGCCGCCGGCAGCGCCGGCGGCGCGGCCGGCGCCGTGGCCGACGCGTCGCACCTGATGCGTCACCGCGGCCCCGACGAGCCGGGGACGTGGACCGATCCCGGCGGGGCTGTCGTGTTCGGCTTCAATCGGCTGTCCATCATCGATATCGCGCATTCGCACCAGCCGCTGTGGTGGGGGCCGCCCGAGTCGCCCGACCAGTATGTGCTGGTGTTCAACGGCGAAATTTACAACTACCTTGAGCTGCGCGCAGAACTCGCTGCCAGCTATGGCGCCGTGTTCGCCACCGACGGCGACGGTGAAGCGATCATCGCCGCCTACCACCACTGGGGCGTCGACGCACTGGCGCGGTTGCGGGGGATGTTCGCCTTTGCGCTGTGGGACACCGTCAGCCGCGAGTTGTTCTGCGCCCGTGATCGTTTCGGCATCAAGCCGCTGTTCATGGCGAGCGGCGCCGGCGGCACCGCGGTCGCCAGCGAAAAGAAATGCCTGCTGGATCTGGCTGACCTGATCGGGTTCGACCCCGGCATCGACCAGCGGGCCGTGCAGCACTACACGGTGTTGCAGTACGTGCCCGAGCCGGAGACGCTGACCCGCGGAGTGCGCCGCCTGGAGTCGGGGTGCTACGCCCGCATCCGTCTGGACCAGCCCGAACCGGAGGTCACCCGTTACTTCGTGCCGCGGTTCAACCCTGAACCCATCACCCGCGACACCGAGCAGGCCCGCTACGACGAGATCACTGCGGTCCTGGAGGACTCGGTGGCCAAGCACATGCGCGCCGATGTCACCGTCGGCGCGTTCTTGTCGGGCGGCATCGACTCCACCGCGATCGCCGCACTGGCCATCCGGCACAACCCGCGGCTGATCACCTTCACCACCGGTTTCCAGCGGGAGGGTTTTTCCGAGATCGACGTCGCCGTGGCTTCGGCCGAAGCGATCGGGGCGCGGCACGTGGCCAAGGTGGTCAGCCCGAGCGAGTTCGTTGCCGCGTTGCCCGAGATCGTCTGGTATCTCGACGAACCAGTGGCCGACCCGGCCCTGGTACCGCTGTTCTTCGTGGCCCGCGAAGCACGCAAGCATGTGAAGGTGGTGCTCTCCGGTGAGGGCGCCGACGAGCTGTTCGGCGGTTACACGATCTACCGGGAACCGTTGTCGCTCAAGCCATTCGACTACTTACCGCGACCGCTGCGGCGCTCGATGGGCAAGGTGTCCAAGCCGCTGCCAGAGGGCATGCGCGGCAAGAGCTTGCTGCACCGCGGATCGTTGACGCTCGAGGAACGCTACTACGGCAACGCGCGCAGCTTCTCCGACGAGCAACTGCGGGCCGTGCTGCCAGACTTCCGTTCGGAGTGGACCCACACCGACGTCACCGCCCCGCTGTACACCCAATCGGCGGGATGGGATCCGGTCGCCCGCATGCAGCACATCGACTTGTTCACCTGGCTGCGCGGCGACATCTTGGTCAAGGCCGACAAGATGACGATGGCCAACTCGCTGGAGCTGCGGGTGCCGTTCCTCGACCCCGAGGTGTTCGCCGTCGCTTCCCGGTTACCGGTGCAGGCCAAGATCACCCGGACGACTACCAAATACGCGCTGCGGCGTGCGCTGGAGCCGATCGTGCCGGCCCACGTGCTCAATCGGCCCAAACTGGGCTTCCCTGTGCCGATCCGGCACTGGCTGCGCGCTGGCGAACTGCTGGAGTGGGCGTATGCGATGGTGGACTCCTCGCAGGCCGGTCAGCTCATCGACATCGCTGCGGTGCGTCGGATGCTCGACGAGCACCGCTGCGGGACAAGTGATCACGGTCGCCGACTATGGACGGTGCTGGTTTTTATGCTCTGGCACGCGATCTTCGTCGAGCACAGTGTCGTACCGCAGATCAAAGAACCGCACTACCCCGTGCAGGTCTAACGGCGAGCCCTACTTAAGCGCGGCGGCGATCTCGCGGGCGGCGTCGTCGCCGTACGCGCCGGCCAGCCGTGTCACGGCGGTCTCGCGGTCCCAATCCCACTCCTGGGTACCGGTGGACTCCAGCACCAGCACTGCAACAAGTGAGCCCAGCTGGGCCGAACGCTCCAGGCTCAGCCCGGCGCTGCGGCCGGTGAGGAAACCGGCCCGAAACGCGTCACCCACCCCGGTGGGATCGACCTGGCTGGTTTCGGGCACCACGTCGACGTGGACCACGCCGCCATCCGGGTCGACGAGGTCGACCCCCTTGGCGCCCAGCGTGGTCACCCGCAGCCCCACCTGGGCCATCACGTCGGCTTCCGACCAGCCCGTCTTCGACAACAGCAGGTCCCACTCGTAGTCGTTGGTGAACAGGTAGGTGGCACCGTTGATCAGCCTGCGGATCTCTGCGCCACTCAATCGCGCCAGCTGCTGAGACGGGTCGGCGGCAAATGCCAGACCAAGCTTGCGGCACTCTTCGGTGTGCAAGAACATGGCGTCCGGATCGTTGGCTCCGATGATGACCAGCTCAGGAGTGCCGATCGCCGATACCACGTCGCCCAGCGAGATCTCCCGCGCCTGCGACATCGCGCCCGGGTAGAAGGACGCGATCTGGGCCATCTCCCGGTCGGTGGTGCAGACGAAACGCGCGGTGTGTGCCGTCGTCGAGATCAGCACGTGGTCGCAATTGACGCCGTGCGCCTCCAGCCAGTCGCGATAGTCGGTGAAGTCGTCGCCGGCCGCACCGACCAGCGCAACGTCCCCGCCCAACACGCCTATGGCGTAGGCCATATTTCCGCCCACACCGCCGCGGTGGATGACCAGGTCGTCAACCAGGAAGCTCAGCGACACTTTCTGCAGGTGCTCGGCCAACAACTGCTCAGAGAACCGGCCCGGAAACCGCATCAGATGGTCGGTTGCAATCGAACCGGTCACCGCAATCGTCACGAAAACACCACCCTTCATTTTCTAAGCTCGGCTAGCTAAGACTACTCAGGCTAGCCGCCACCGGGACCTCCCGGCCAGCGGCCAGGCGTGCGCTAGCCTGCCAAGGGAGCTCACCGGAACCCGAACGCTGTCGGCGACATTCGTCGCCCCGTCACGACGGTAGGAGAACTATCGATGGCCGGTCCGCATTCGCCGAATCACGGAGTCGGCGCCGAAGGACCGCCCTACAGGGAACCCCATCCCAGTCAGCCGATTCCCCCTCAACCGGCCTACGCCGGCCCGCCGGCGGCCGAAGCAGCGCCTCCGTCAGCCGCCTACCCGGGCGGGTTGCCGCCACCGGTGCCCTACCCGAGACGACAGCGCCGCCGATGGGTCGTTGGCGGTGTACTGGCTTTGGCCCTGGTCGCGGCGATGACGGCCGCGATCGCCTTCGGGACGCACGAGAATAGGTCCACTGCTGGAGGAGTCTTATCCGAGACCACGGCCAAGACGGCGATCCAGGGTTATCTGGATGCGCTGGAGAACCGCGACATCGACACCATCGCCCGCAACACGTTGTGCGGTATCTATGACGCGGTGCGGGATCGTCGCTCCGACCAGGCACTGGCCAAACTCAGCAGCGACGCGTTCCGCAAGCAGTTCTCCCAGGCGGAGGTCACCTCGATCGACAAGATCGTTTACTGGTCGAACTATCAGGCCCAGGTGCTGTTCACCATGCGAGTCCGGCCCGCAACGGGCGGACCCTCGCGTGACAAGGTGCAGGGACTCGCGCAGTTACTGTTCCAGCACGGTCAGGTGCTGGTGTGTTCGTACGTGTTGCGAACGGCGGGCAGCTACTAGCCGCCGGCTGCTCAGTTGAACGAGTCGCCGCAGGCGCACGAACCCGTGGCGTTGGGATTGTCGATGGTAAAGCCCTGCTTCTCGATGGTGTCGACAAAGTCGATTGATGCGCCTTGCAGGTACGGCGCGCTCATCCGGTCAACGGTCAACGTGACGCCACCGAACTCCGCGGTCAGGTCACCGTCGAGGGTGCGGTCGTCGAAAAACAAGTTGTAGCGCAGGCCCGCGCAGCCGCCCGGCTGGACCGCAATGCGCAGCGTCAGGTCGTCGCGTCCTTCCTGGTCCAGCAGTGACTTCGCCTTGGCGGCAGCGGCCTCGGTCAAGATCACGCCGTGGGTCTTGGCGGTCGACTCGCCCTGAACGGTCATTGCTTCTCCCCTGTATGCCTAATCGCTCGATGGGCCGCTGCGGCCTGATGCCCGCTGCAGCACACTTAATCAAAGGTACCTTGTCGGGGCGCTATTCCCGAGTCGCGCCGCCACCTCGCCTGCCAAGCCCATGAGCTGATTCGCGGCGTCGACCAGCGCCAGCCGCACTGAACCCGCGTAGTCGGCCACCCCGAACGCGGCCAAAATGCCCGCCGAGCTCAACGCAAGGCGGTCCAGACAGACCTGACCGGCCAGCACCAGCACCGGCACCTGCCGGCCGCGCGCCGAGGCAGACAAAGCGCCGACCACCTTGCCGCGCAACGACTGCTCATCGAACCGGCCTTCACCGGTGACGACGAGATCGGCGGCGGCGATGTCGTCGGCCAGGCGGGTGTGCTCGGCGATGATCGCCGCACCGGACTGTCGCCGGC
>NZ_CAXUCH010000297.1:0-4559 GCF_964249325.1 uncultured Mycobacterium sp.
GGTAGCACATCGGTGAGCTGCCGTCGCAGCAGCCGCCGGACTGGTGGAACATCACCGGGCCGTGGCGATCTATCAGTTGCTCCAGCAGTTCGGCGGCGGCCGCGGTGATCACCACTCGGGGCGGCGGCGCGTCCATCAGAAGAACCCGAGCGCCTTCTCGGAGTAGGACACCATCAGGTTCTTGGTCTGCTGGTAGTGGTCGAGCATTATCTTGTGGTTCTCCCGGCCGATGCCCGACTGCTTGTAGCCGCCGAACGCCGCGTGCGCGGGGTAGACGTGGTAGCAGTTCACCCATACCCGGCCGGCCTGGATGTCGCGGCCGGCCCGGTAGGCGATGTTGCCGTCGCGGCTCCACACCCCCGCACCGAGCCCGTAGAGGGTGTCGTTGGCGATCGAGATGGCGTCGTCGTAGTCCTTGAACGACGTCACGGCGACGACGGGTCCGAAGATCTCTTCCTGGAAGATCCGCATCTTGTTGTGGCCGGTGAAGATCGTCGGCTGCACGTAGTAGCCGCCGGACAGGTCGCCGCCGAGTTCGGCGCGCTCGCCGCCGGTGACGATCTTGGCGCCCTCGCTCTTGCCGATCTCGATGTAGGACAACACCTTTTCCAGCTGGTCGTTGGAGGCCTGCGATCCCAGCATGGTCTCGGTGTCCAGTGGGTCGCCCTGCCGGACGGCCTTGGTGCGGATCGCGGCCAGCTCCAGGAACTCGTCGTAGATGTCGGCCTGGATCAGGCTGCGCGACGGGCAGGTGCACACCTCGCCCTGGTTGAGGGCGAACATGGTGAAGCCTTCGAGCGCCTTGTCCTGGAAGTCGTCGTGGGCGGCCATCACGTCGGAGAAGAAGATGTTGGGGCTCTTGCCGCCGAGCTCCAGCGTGACCGGGATGAGGTTCTGGCTGGCGTACTGCATGATCAGCCGGCCGGTGGTGGTCTCCCCGGTGAACGCGACCTTGGCGATGCGGTTGCTGGAGGCCAGCGGCTTGCCGGCCTCGGCGCCGAACCCGTTGACGACGTTGACAACTCCGGGCGGCAGCAGGTCGGCGATCAGCGACAGGAAATAGAGCACCGACGCCGGGGTCTGCTCGGCAGGCTTGAGCACTGCTGCGTTGCCGGCGGCCAGTGCGGGCGCCAGCTTCCAGGTCGCCATCAAGATCGGGAAGTTCCACGGGATGATCTGCCCGACCACTCCGAGCGGCTCGTGGAAGTGGTAGGCGACGGTGTCCTCGTCGATTTGGCTCAGGGTGCCTTCCTGGGCCCGGATCGCGGCGGCGAAATACCGGAAATGGTCGGCGGCCAACGGGATGTCGGCGGCCAGCGCTTCGCGGATCGGCTTGCCGTTGTCCCACGCTTCAGCCAGCGCGAGCGCATCACGGTTGGCGTCGATGCGATCGGCGATCTTGTTGAGGATCGCCGCCCGCTCGGCCGGCGCGGTCTTGCCCCACTTCGGTGCCGCCGCGTGCGCGGCGTCGAGCGCCTTGTCGACGTCGGCGTCGTCGGAGCGCGGCACCTCGCAGAACGGCTGCCCGGTCACCGGGGTCGGATTGTCGAAGTAGCGGCCATTCACGGGTGGCACCCACTCGCCGCCGATGAAGTTGCCGTAGCGGGATTCGAAGGACATCAGCGCCCCGGCGGAGCCGGGACGTGCATAGACGGTCATCGGTTCAGCTCCTCGTTTTTGCGTGACAAAGCTCACAGTACCGCTGCGGCCACAATGTGTTCCATGGCCCGCGCGGCGACGATGCAAAGCACGCAGCGCGATGAGGAGGTGCCGCGCACATGATGGGTGAACACCTCGACGACCCCTACCTGTGGCTGGAGGACGTCACCGGCGACGACGCCCTGGACTGGGTGCGTGCCCACAACGAGCCGACCGTTGCCGAGTTCGGCGGTCCGGATTTCGAGCGGATGCGCGCCGAGGCGCTCGAGGTGCTCGACACCGACGCCCGGATTCCCTATGTTCGTCGCCGCGGCGAGTTCCTCTACAACTTCTGGCGCGACGCCGCTAACCCGCGCGGGCTGTGGCGGCGCACCACGCTGGACAGCTACCGCACCGAAAGCCCGGAGTGGGATGTGCTGATCGACGTCGACGAGCTGGGCCGCATCGACGACGAGAACTGGGTGTGGGGCGGAGCGACCGTCATCGAACCCGACTACACACGAGCGCTTATCGGGCTGTCCCGCGGCGGCTCCGATGCTGTGGTGGTTCGCGAATTCGACATGACGGCAAGGGAATTCGTTGCTGACGGGTTTGTGCTGCCGGAAGCCAAGACCTACATGACCTGGGCTGATCCGGATACCGTGTTGCTGGGCACCGACTTCGGCGAGGATTCGCTGACCGAATCCGGCTACCCGCGGGTCGTCAAGCGGTGGCGGCGCGGCCAGCCACTGGCCGAGGCGCAGACCCTGTTCGAGGGCTCGCGCAGCGACGTCCTGGTGGCGGCATCAGTCGACCGCACCCCCGGCTTCGAGCGCACCCTGCTGCGGCGGGCCATCGACTTCTTCAACGACGAGGTCTACGAGCTGCGCGGCCTCCCGGACAACCCAGAGCTGATCCGCATCGACGCGCCCACCGACGCGACCGTCTCGGTGCACCGACAGTGGGCGCTGATCGAGCTGCGCACCGACTGGTTCACCGGCACCGCTTCGCATACCGCGGGCTCGCTGCTGGCCGCTGATTACGAGCAATTCCTCGCCGGCACGGCGCCGTTGCAGGTGGTGTTCGAGCCCGACGAGCACACCTGCCTGTACCAGTACGCGTGGACCCGCGACCGGCTTTTCGTCGTCACGCTGGCCGACGTGGCCAGCCGGGTCGAGGCCGTCACACCAGGCAGTTGGCAGCGCGCGCCGGTGCCGGGGCTGCCCGCGGCCACCAACACGGTGATCGCCGCCACCGACGACACCGGCGACGAGTTCTTCCTGGACTCCAGCGGATTCGACACTCCGTCGCGGCTGCTGCGCGGCACCGCCGACGGGCCACTGCAGGAAATCAAGTCCGCGCCCGCCTTCTTCGACGCCGAGGGCCTTGACGTCACACAGCATTTCGTCGCGTCGAAGGATGGCACGTGGATTCCGTACTTTGTCGTGCGTCCCCATGATGCTTGCGGGCCGACGCTGCTGTCCGGCTACGGCGGCTTCGAGGTGGCGCGCACTCCCGGGTATGACGGCGTGCTGGGCCGGCTGTGGCTGGCCCGCGGCGGCACCTACGTGCTGGCCAATATCCGCGGCGGCGGCGAGTACGGGCCGCGCTGGCACACCCAGGCAATGCGGGAGGGCCGACATCTGGTGGCCGAGGACTTCGCCGCGGTAGCAACCGATCTGGTCGACCGCGGCATCACCACCGTGGACCAGCTCGGTGCCCAGGGCGGCAGCAACGGCGGGCTGCTGATGGGCATCATGCTCACCCAGTACCCTGAGCTGTTCGGCGCGCTGGTGTGCCAGGTGCCGCTGCTGGACATGCGCCGGTTTCATCTCCTACTGGCCGGTGCATCATGGGTGGCCGAATACGGCGATCCGGACAATCCCGCCGACTGGGAGTTCATCTCGAAATACTCGCCGTACCATCATGTTTCGGCCGACGTGCGCTATCCGCCAGTGTTGATCGCCACGTCGACGCGCGACGACCGGGGGCACCCCGGGCATGCCCGCAAGATGACCGCCGCACTTGAAGCCGCCGGGCAGCGGGTCTGGTACTACGAGAACATCGAGGGCGGACACGCAGGCGCGGCCGACAACGCGCAGCACGCATTCAAAGCGGCGCTGAGCTTCTCGTTCCTGTGGCGGATGCTCGGCAACAAGCATTGAACCTCTTGGCCTCCCCGACCGTCTCACCAATAGGAGTCGAGGAGGTCGAGATGAGTCCATTACTGGTGGCCTGCCTGTCGGTGGGTGTCCCGGTGGCGGGCCTTGGCCTGGTGGACCTGCAGGCGCGCCTTGAACGATGGGATCAGGAACGCCATGCCCAGGACTAGCCTCAAGCCATGACCGTCACCACAGTCGACGCCGGACCTAAGCAAGTGAGCCGCTCGGTCGAGGTCGCCGCACCGGCCCGCGAGTTGTTCGCCATCGTCGCCGACCCGCGCCGCCACCATGAGCTTGACGGTTCGGGCACGGTCGGAGCGAACATCAGTGGACCCGAGCGGCTAGGACCGGGCGCACGGTTTTCCACCAAGATGAAGATGTTCGGGATGCCCTATCGCATCACCAGCACGGTGACCGCGTTCGAACCTGATCGGCTCATCGAGTGGCGCCATCCCGTCGGCCACCGCTGGCGGTGGGAATTCGCGCCGATTACGCCCACCAAGACCCGGGTCACCGAAACGTTCGACTATCACGACGCCGGACCACTCAAGAACGCGTTGAAGTACTACGAACTGACCGGCTTCGCCAAACGCAACGGCGCCGGCATCGAAGCCACGCTGCGGCGACTGCACGACCGCTACAGCGGTTGAGCCCGGCCCGCGACGTCGTCGCCGTTTGCCGGGTTAGGCGGCTTTCTTCTCCAGGGTGAATTGGCAGACGTCGGTGTAGCCGTCGCGGAACAGCTCCCGGCAGCCGGTC
>NZ_CAXUCH010000298.1:0-4525 GCF_964249325.1 uncultured Mycobacterium sp.
GGCGTTGTCGCGTTCGATGCGCAGGTAGCGCTCGGCGACTCGTAGCTGGGCTTCCCTGCCGGGCGCATGGTGGGCGGGGTGACGACGCAGCTGGTCCCGCAGCGATACCAGCTCGCGGTCCTGGAATGCTCCGTCGTCGCCGTCACGGCGGGGACTGCGCTTGCCGCGGGTGGGCGGCCCCGGCAGCCCAGCGGCGGCCGACCGCAGCGCCGACGCCAGATCGCGGCGCACCCGGGGCTGACGGTGTTCGACTCGCTTGGGCAAGGTCATCGACCCGACCGGCGCCGACGCGCCCGAGTAGTCGGCCGATGAAATCCTGCCTGCCCAACGGTTTTCGGTGAGCACCAGCGGCCGCGGATCGGTGCTGTCGCGGTCGGATTCCAGGACGACCGCCAAACCGCCGCGGCGGCCGTGGGTGATCGTGATGATGTCGCCGCGGCGCAGCGAGGCCAGCGCGTCGTTGGCCGCCTGCCGGCGCTGCGTGCGCGACGCCCGCGACTGCGCCCGCTCGCGCTGCGAGATCCGTTCGCGCAGCCGCGCGTAGTCGAGGATCGGTGCATCGTGGCCGCCCAGCTCGGCGGCGATCTCGTCGAGCAGCCGCTGGCCGCGCTCGATACCGCGGACCAGGCCGACCACCGAGCGGTCCGCCTGGTATTGGGCGAACGACTGCTCCAGCAGCTGGTGCGCCTGCTCGGGGCCCATCCGGTTCACCAGGTTGATCGTCATGTTGTACGACGGGGCAAAGGAGCTGCGCAGCGGGAACGTGCGGGTGGAGGCCAGCCCGGCGACTTCGGCTGGCTCCGCGGTGTTGTCTTGGGGGTGCCAGATCACCACTGCGTGGCCCTCGACGTCGATGCCGCGCCGGCCCGCCCGGCCGGTCAGCTGGGTGTACTCCCCCGGAGTCAGCGGCAGGTGCTGCTCGCCGTTGAACTTGACCAGCCGTTCCAGCACCACCGTGCGGGCCGGCATGTTGATGCCCAGCGCCAACGTCTCGGTGGCGAACACCGCCTTGATCAATCCCGCGGTGAACAGCTCTTCGACGGTGTGCCGGAACGCCGGCAGCATCCCGGCGTGGTGGGCGGCCAGTCCGCGCATCAGCCCTTCGCGCCACTCGTAGTAGCCGAGCACGGCGAGGTCTTCGTCGGCCAGGTCGCCGCAGCGGTGATCGATGACCTCGGCGATCCGCGCCCGATCCTCCTCGGTGGTCAATCGCAGCGGCGAGCGCAGACATTGGGCGACCGCGGCGTCGCAGCCGGCGCGGGAGAACACGAACGTGATCGCGGGTAGCAGTCCTTCGCGGTCCAACGTTGCGATGACATCGGGGCGGCTGGGTGGCCGGTAGAAACCCTGTCGTGAGCCGGATCGTCCTGGGCCTGCTCTTGCCGGCTGCCGGCGGGGGCCTCGCCAGTCGGTGAGCCGATCCGCCTCGCGCCGATTGGCAATGTGGCGCAACAGGTTTGGCGATACCTGCGGCTTGCCGGCAGTGTCGTAGTCGAACAGGTCGAAAAGGCGTTTGCCAACGAGCATGTGCTGCCAAAGCGGCACCGGCCGGTGTTCGTCGACCACCACGGTGGTGTCGCCGCGCACGGTCTGGATCCAGCCGCCGAACTCCTCGGCGTTGCTGACCGTCGCCGACAGGCTGATCAGCCGCACCTCGTCGGGCAGGTGCAAGATGACCTCTTCCCACACCGGGCCGCGCATCCGGTCGGCGAGGAAATGCACCTCGTCCATCACGACGTAGGAAAGCCCTTGCAGCACAGGCGAATCCGCGTAGAGCATGTTGCGCAGGACTTCGGTGGTCATCACCACCACGGGGGCGTTGGCGTTCACCGACAGGTCGCCGGTGAGCAGCCCGATCGCATCGCGGCCGTAGCGTGCGGTCAAGTCGGTGTGTTTCTGGTTGCTCAGCGCTTTCAGCGGCGTGGTGTAGAAGCATTTGCCGCCGGCCGCCAGCGCTAGATGCACGGCGAATTCGCCGACCACCGTCTTGCCTGCCCCGGTCGGCGCGCACACCAGCACGCCGTGGCCCCGCTCCAGCGCTGCGCACGCCCGCTGCTGAAAATCGTCCAGCGCAAAGGGCAGTTCCGCGGCGAAGCGGGTCAGCTCAGGCCCGGCCGACGACTGCCCGTCAGGTGATGTCGTCATGGGCTCCGGCGATGTGTGATGGTTCCGGTATCGGGGACGGCGGCTCGATGGGCGATGCTTCGTCGTCGGGAACCATGTCTTGGCGCTTGGCTTTGCGTTTGTCGTTCAGCCGGGCGATCTGGATGGCAAGCTCGAGAAGCAGGGTCAAGGCCAGGCCGAGCGCGATCATCGAAAACGGATCAGACCCGGGCGTGAATACCGCCGCGAACACGAACATCGCGAAGATCAATCCGCGCCGCCAGGATTTGAGCCGCGCATAGCTCAGCACACCGGCCAGATTCAGCATGACGATCAGCAGCGGGAACTCGAAGCTGATCCCGAATACCAGCAGCAGGTTGATCAGGAACCCGAAGTAGCGGTCGCCGGAGAGCGCGGTCACCTGCACGTCGCTGCCGACGGTCAAGAGAAACAACAACGCCTTGGACAACAAAACGTAAACAAACACCGCCCCGGCCATGAACAGCAGCGCCGCCGGAATCACGAACGCGATCGCAAAGCGGCGCTCCTTTTTGTACAGCCCCGGGGTGATGAATGCCCACAGCTGATACAGCCACATCGGGCAGGCCAGCACCAGGCCCGCGGTCAGCCCGACTTTGAGCCGCAGCATGAACTGGTCGAACGGCGCCGTGGCCAGCAACCGGCATTGACCGTTGGCGGCGATGTCGGCGCGGGCGGACTGCGGTAGCGCACAGTACGGATGACGCAGCCACTCACCGAGGCTTTCCAGCCCGAACAACGAATGCGAATACCAGACGAATCCGACTGCTGTGGTGCATGCGATCGTGGCCAGCGAAATCAACAACCGAGTACGCAGCTCGGTGAGGTGATCCACCAGCGACATCGTGCCGTCGGGGTTGGTGCGGCTGCGGCGCAGGCGCGGATCGAGGCGCCGCAATATTCGGGTGGTCCGCACGACGGGCGAATCAGTGCCGCTCAGGGCACGGTGACGACGACGCCGGGCTAGGCCGACTGGCCGCCGGCCGCCGGCGGGTCGACCCGCTCAGCCTGCACCGGGGTGGTCGGCGCGGTGGGAGTGGCAGGCGTTTCCGACTTGTGTTCGCTTTGCAGTTCGCGGACTTCTGACTTGAAGATGCGCAACGACTTGCCCAGCGAGCGTGCCGCGTCGGGGAGCCGCTTGGCGCCGAACAGCAGGACTACCACGACGGCAAGGATCGCCCAGTGCCACGGACTAAGACTGCCCACTTTGATTACCTCCAGATGTCCACCCGATGCTACCGCAGCTGGCAGGGGTCTTATCCTGACCGCGCCGTGTCCTGGTATGTGTCCAGCGCCGCCACCGCAGCGGCATGTACCCGCTTGGCTAACGACTCCGGTGCCAGGACCTGCACCGCGGACCCGAAGCCCAGCACGAGTCGCGTCATCCAATCTTCGGAGGCGTAGGTCATCGCCGCCTCGAAGTGACCGTCGGGCAGCTCGCGCAGCAGGCGCATCGGGTAATAATCGAACATCCATGACGCCGGCGGCGCCACCCGCAGCGTCGCCGACGGCAACGACGGGTCGGCGTCGAACAGTGAGGTATCAGGTGGCGACTGCACCGCCGGTTCCGGAGGCGCGGCCGGCTCGTCGAGCACTCGGGCCTCCACGATTCGGTCGAACCGGAACAGCCGCACTCCGTCGGCTTCCCGCGACCACGCCTCCAGATAGCTGTGGTCGCCGATCAGCAGCACCCGGATGGGGTCGACGATCCGGCTGGACAGCGTGTCGTGCGAGGCGGAGTAGTAGTCGATGGCCAGTGCGCAGTTGTCGCGCACCGCGGCGCGGACCGCGGCCGCGGCGTCACTTTCGGCAGGTGCCGGCTCCTCGACAGCGGCCGCCTGAGTGCCGTGTGCGGCGCTGCCGGCGGCCGCTTCGATTTTGGCGATCGCGCTGCGCGCGGCCTCAGGATCCACCAAGCCGGGGATGTCGGCCAGGGCCCGCAGCGCCACCAGTAGGCCGGTGGCCTCCGGCGAGGTGAGCTGCAGGGGCTGGTCGATACCTGCGGAAAACGTCACCTCGATGGTGTCGCCGGAGAATTCGAAGTCGATCAGATCACCCGGACCGTAGCCAGGAAGACCGCACAGCCACAGCTGCTCGATGTCCTCGTCGAGTTGCTTGACGGTCACGCCGAGGTCTGCTGCGGCCTTTGCGCGGGTGACCCGCGGGTTGGCCTGGAAGTACGGCACCATGTTCAGCAGCCGCACCAGGCGAGTAGACACTGATGTCATTTGCGCCGCTCCTCCTCATCGCGTCGCTCTGCATCGTCGCCGGCGCGTGTCATTTGCGCCGCTCCTCCTCATCGCGTCGCTCTGCATCGTCGCCGGCGCGTGTCATTTGCGCCGCTCCTCCTCATCGCGTCGCTCTGCATCGTCGCCGGCGCGTG
>NZ_CAXUCH010000299.1:0-2105 GCF_964249325.1 uncultured Mycobacterium sp.
GCCCGTAATTGGCGCTCATGCCCATGCAGCCGAGGCCGAGGGCGGACACGTCGAGACCGTTACCGAGCGTGCGGATTTTCATGGTTTTTGGCTCCCTCAGCGGTCAATGGCAGCGTCGAGCGCGGCGGCCAGCGGCGCGCGCAGCGTGCGGTCGCCACCGTTGCCGTTGCAGACCAGCACCGCGGGCCCGCGGGTCGCCGCCGGCAAGAACCATGCGCCCAGCCGAAGCCCGTCATCGGTGTCGAGCACCACGTCCTCGCCGCCGGGCAGCATAGCGCCGACGGCAGGCAGCGGCCCGGGCGACGGGAAGTAGATCAACCGGCGCTGCACTGACGCCAACAGCGGGATGTCCATCGTGAAGCGCGGCATCAGCAACACTTAACACCGCACAGCCGCCGGGTGGCCAGTTAGTGCACGCGACAGGTGGGCAAACACCGTGCCATAGCTGGCCACTCGGCGTGCTGAGGGTGCTAGTGGCGGACGGTGAGCCGGCCCCGGTTAGCGCCGGCAAGCCACCGGCGCACCCATGGCGGTGCCAAGTGGTGGCGACCTCCGTTTCCAGCGTTGTGGTGTCGGCCGGCCTCGATGGCAATCTTGCGCGGTGTGGTGGCCTTGTCCAATGGGATGAGCAGCCGCAGAACACCATTGGTGTAGTCAGCGCTGATCTTGTCGCTGTCCACCTGCTCGCCGAGGAAGAGCTGGCGGATGAACACGCCGTGCGGGCGCTCGGCGGTCAGCCAAACGCGGTCGCGGTTATCAGGATCCTGCCGCTCGGCGCGCACTGTCAGCACACCGCTTTCAACAGTGACCTCAAGCGAGTCGGCTTTGATGCCCGGCAAGTCGAGCTCCGCAATCATCGCGTCGCCATCGCGCCAGGCATCCATCCGCATCAGCGCGGGGTGGGCGGCGGTGCCGAAGATTCGTGGCAGGCGTGCAGATAGCCGGTCGAGGTCATCAACGAATGGATCGAGCAAGCTGGTCATCGGTATCACCTCTCGTCGGATACAGCGCTTGGTGAGCGAGGACCACCCTGGCGCACGGGTTCTCAGGGCGGCCCTCGCTGGGGACTTCATCCGGCAGGCCAGCCCCCGCCGGGAAAGCCCCGGCGAGGGGACAGGCCGGCCCAGCCGGCGCCGCCTCAGGCGTCGATGGCTTTGTGGGCACCGGTCCCGATGGCGATCTTGCGCGGCTTGGCCGCCTCGGCCACCGGAATGGTCAGCCGCAGTACGCCATCGCTGTAGTTGGCGCTGATCTTGTCGGCATCCAGGCTGTTGCCCAGGAATAGCTGCCGGCTGAACACGCCGTACGGGCGTTCGGCGACCACCCAGTTGCGGTCTTCCGTGGCGGCAGGCCGTTCGGCTCGCACCGTCACCGTGTCGTGCTCGACACTGACGTCGATTGAGTCGGGCTTGATGCCTGGGAGGTCAAGCTCCACGACGTAGTGGTCCCCCTCGCGCCAGGCGTCGACCGGCATCACCGCGGGACGGGTGGCGGTACCCAGCGTGGTGCCTAACAGCTGCTCGGTGAGCCGATCGAAGTCACGGAGGAACGGGTCAAACGTCAGCATCGTCATCACTCCCTTCTGCGACATCGATTCTGCTGGTTTCGGCACAGATAACCTTTGCATCTCGCTACATATTCCATGCATCGGACTCCTCACTATCCTGCCCGGCGAGCGGCCACTTAATGCACGCCAGCCGCGAAAAAGCGGGTGATAACTGGCCGCTCGGCCGTGAGAACCTAGATCCCGCCGCGGGCGACCAGCTGCCCGGCGATGACGTTGCGCTGGATCTCGTTGGTGCCTTCGCCGACGATCATCAGCGGCGCGTCACGAAAGTAGCGTTCGACGTCATATTCGGTGGAGTAGCCGTAGCCGCCGTGGATGCGCACTGCGTCGAGGGCGATCTCCATTGCCACCTCGGAGGCGAAGAGCTTGGCCATCCCGGCTTCCATGTCGCAGCGCTGGCCGCTGTCGTAGCGCTCGGCGGCATAACGGGTGAGTTGGCGTGCGGCGGTGAGCTTGGTCGCCATGTCGGCCAGATAGTTGCCGACGGCCTGGTGCTTCCAGATCGGCTTGCCGAAGCTTTCGCGCTGCTGGGCGTACG
>NZ_CAXUCH010000299.1:2115-4484 GCF_964249325.1 uncultured Mycobacterium sp.
CGCGTCGTCCAACGCTGCGGTGGCCACCCCCAGGGCACGAGCAGCCACTTGGATACGGCCGGTTTCAAGGCCTTTCATCATCTGCGCGAAACCCTGACCCGGTACCCCGCCCAGGATCGCCGCCATCGGAACCCGACAGTCGTCGAAGGACAGCTCGCAGGCCTCCACGCCCTTGTAGCCCAGCTTGGGCAGATCCCGAGACACCGAGAGCCCCTCGCAAGGGTTCCCCACCAGAAGCACCGAAATCCCCTGATGCCGCGGGGTAGCGTCCGGGTCGGTCTTCCACAGCAGCGCGATCAGCCCGGAGTGCCTGGCATTGGAAATCCAGGTCTTCGACCCGTTGACCACCAAGTCCTGGGAATTGGGGCCGTCGGGCAGGGCCGTGGTCGAGATGTTCTGCAGATCCGAGCCGCCGCCGGGCTCGGTCAGCGCCATGGTGGCCCGCAGCTCACCGGTGGCCATCGGCGGCAGATAGCGGCGCTTCTGATCGTCGGTGCCGAACAGCGACAGCAGCTTGGCGACGACGGTGTGCCCGCCCATCGCGCCGGCAAGGCTCATCCAACCTCGCGCCAGCTCCTGGGTGACCAGCACATAGCACGGCATCGACACCGGTGACCCGCCATACTCGTCGGCAATAGCCAAGCCGTAGACACCGATCCGCTTCATTTGGTCGATCCACGCCTCGGGGTAAGCGTTGGCGTGCTCGACCTCCCGCACCGTGGGCTTGACGTCGCGATCGATGAAGCTCCGCACCGTAGCGACCAACATGGCTTCTTCGTCGTTGAGTCCGGTGCCCATCGATCACCTTCCGCGTGTGCCAGGATCTGTACCGCCATACTGACGCACGGGAGGCGTGATGAGCGGCGGGCCCTATTTCGACGACCTCGCGGTGGGCCAGGTGTTCGACTGGGCGCCGTCGGCGACGCTGACTGCTGGGATGGCCGCGGTTCACCAGGCGATCGTGGGTGATCGGTTGCGGCTGCCGCTGGACGCCGACCTGTCGGTCGCGGTCACCGGCGCGCCGGCCGCGCTGGCGCATCCGGGACTGGTCTGCGATGTTGCGATCGGCCAGACCACGCTGGCCACCCAGCGGGTCAAAGCCAACCTGTTCTACCGCGGGCTGGTTTTTCACCGCTTCCCGGTCATCGGTGACACCTTGTACACCCGCACCGCGGTGGTGGGGCTGCGCGCCAACTCGGTCAAGCCCGGCCGCGCGCCGACCGGGGTTTCGGCGCTGCGGATGGCCACCATCGACCAGGCCGACCGGTTGGTGCTCGACTTCTACCGCTGCGCCATGCTGCCCGCCAGCCCGGCCTGGCGCCCCGACGATCCGCAGCCCAGCGACGACCTGTCCATCATTGGCGCCGACGCGGTGGCACCTGCGCAGGACCCGACCGCCGACTGGGACGCCGACGCGTTTCGCCAGCAGGTGCCGGGTCCGCATTTCGACGCCGCTCTGGCCGGCACGGTGCTGCACAGCAGCGCCGACGTGGTCAGCAGCGCACCCGAGTTGGCGCGGCTCACGCTGAATATCGCTGCCACCCACCACGATTCACGTGTCAGCGGGCGTCGGCTGGTGTATGGCGGGCACACCATCGGGCTGGCGCTCGCGCAGGCCACCCGGCTGCTGCCCAACCTGGTGACGGTGCTGGGCTGGCAGTCGTGCGACCACACCGGTCCCGTGTACGAGGGCGACACGCTCTACAGCGAGCTGCATGTCGAATCCGCTGAGCAAGTCGGCCACGGCGGGATGCTCGGGCTGCGGTCGCTGGTGTACGCGGTTGGTGATGCCGAACCCGATCGGCAGGTGCTGGATTGGCGGTTCACCGCGCTGCACTTCTAGACCGCTGCGCACAATGGGAGGCGTGGATTCGGCCGCGGCTGACTGGGCCGCTAGCGGGCTGGCCTACTTGACCGGGCCGGCCGACGGGCCGCCGGACTTCTCGCGCGCCGGCGTGCTGGCGCAAGCGCGGCGGGTGACCGCCGATATCGGCCGGCTCCTCGGTATCGATGGCGACGCCGCAACGATCTTGGCCGGCCGGGCCGCGCTGCTCGGGCTGACCCGGCAGGGCAGCGTCTGTCCCGGTGGCGCGACGCGGCTGCTGGACACCGCCGACGGTTGGTGCGCGATCGCGCTGCCGCGCCCCGACGACGTGGCCGCGCTGCCTGCACTGCTGCAAGCCGATACCGTTCCGGCCGACCCGTGGCCGATGCTAGCCGCTTGGACAGCAACGCATTCCAGCGAAGCGGTTGTCGCCGGCACGCAGCTGCTCGATATCGCGGCCGCGGCACTGGGCGAGGCGGCGGCGACGCCGCCCGTCGTGCGGCGCACTGGCACGTCGACCGGGCCGCGGCGGGCCGATGGGTTG
>NZ_CAXUCH010000300.1:0-4451 GCF_964249325.1 uncultured Mycobacterium sp.
CCTCAGCGCCGGGCAACTACCCCCACGTGGTCACCCTGAATGCCTCCGAACACTCGAGGACGACGCAGCTGTCGCTGACGGCCTTGGACTCGAGAACTGTGTAGTGCTGACCGCCACCGTTGACGTCGGTGATCGGGTCACCTGAGCGCAATGCCTCGACAGGCACCAGTTCGGGGGTTGGATGTGGCTCCACGCGCGTAACGTTAAGCCAACCGAGCCAGCGACGGGACGCTTTTACCGATACGGTGTGGAGCGGCTGCTCCGCTAGCGCGTTGTTTATTTCCTCCTCAACTCCTCTTCAACGCGGTCGAGAAACGCGTCTACCTCGTCCTCGTGTAACCACGCTTGCCGACGGGCGGCTTACGGAAAGCCACGTTGCGGACGCTACCCGTCCTCTTCGTCGTCTTCGTCGTCATGCAGGAGTTTCTCGGGATGGTGGAATAGGTTGATGCGGGGTTGGCCCCGGTCCAAGTGCGGTGGCGGAATCCATTCGGTAAGCCCGTCTTTGCGTTTGCGGGTCTGCCAGCCGCCGGGTTTGACGATCGGGTGGTGTCCGCCGCAGCCCAACGTCAGGTCGTTGACGTCGGTGACCCGAGACGTGGCGTAATCGGTTACGTGATGGACTTCGCAATAGTAACCCGCCACATCACAACCGGGATGCGAGCATCCGCGATCCTTGGCGTACAACACTATTCGCTGGCCAGGTGAGGCCAGGCGCTTGCTGTGATAGAGCGCCAGAGCACGGCCCTTGTCGAAGATTGCCAAATAATGGTGGGCGTGGCGGCCGATGCGTATCACGTCTTTCATCGGCAATAACGTGCCGCCACCGGTGAGGCCCGTGCTTGCACCGGCTTCCAACTCTGCCAGCGTGGTGGAGACGATGATGCTGGCGGGCAGCCCGTTGTGCTGGCCCAGCTCTCCGCTGGCCAGCAATGCCCGCAGCCCGGCGTGGAGCCCGTCGTGGTTGCGCTGTGCGGGGCTGCGGGTGTCGTGGCGGATGGCGTCTTCGCTGGGTGTGCCGTCTACCACGGGTTTTTCGTCATGGGGGTTGGCCATGCCGGGCGCGGCCAGTTTGGCCAATACGGCCTCCAGCGTGGCGCGCATGGCCGGGGTCAGCCAGCCCCGAATAGGGCTCATGCCGTCGATGTCTTGCTTGCCCAACGTCAGGCCGCGGCGGCGGGCACGGTCCTCGTCGCTGAACTGCCCGTCGGGGTTAAGGCAGTCGGCGAGCTTGTCGGCCAGCTTCGCTAATTGATCGGGACGAAACTGCGTGGCCAACCGAGCTAGCTTGGCTTCGGCGCGCTCGCACGTGGCTGCGTCAATCCAACACGGCAGCCGCTCGAAGAACCGCCGGATGACTACTATATGGCCGCGACCGATCTTCCCGGCCCGCTGCCCGGCCGCGGTGGCAGCCAGCCGCGGCGGCAGCGGTTCGCCGGTAAGACCCTGTCGGTCGCCGAGGTCCTGGGCTTCATGGATGCGGCGAGTGGCTTCGGCGCGGGTGATAAGCAGCCGATAGGCCAACGCGTGCGCCAGCTTGCCGCCCAGCTCAGCCGGGGTGGCCTGCTGGCGCACGCCGTTGATCAAGGCGTGGCCGGCGACAGGCAGCCGACGCGTTACCGCCTCCAGCCGCTCTAATATCCGTAACCGTTCCGGAGTGGTGAGTGCATCGAAGTGCAACGCAGTGAGGTCGTCGACTGCGGATTCGAGACGGTCCAGCACCGCGACCACGTCGTAGCGTTCCGAAAACATGTTCGAATCATATCGACGGCATCTGACATCGAGGGAGCCGTGAACGCTCCGCCGTGGATGAAAGCCAGACTGTGCATAACCGCGAAACCTCCACTAGCACAGCTTAATTCCGCGCGGATCGCGGTCACGCACTAGCCGTCGAGTGCTAGGTCTTTGCGGAATCGCCGCATGCCGTCGACTTTTTCGGGCAGCGCGGCGTCGGGTCCGGTGTAGAACATCCACGGCATCGTCAGGATCCCGGTGATACCCGCGGCCTCGGCGCGCTGATAGTCGGCGACCGTGAGAGCATCGGTCAACGGCGTCAAGATGGTGAAATCGTCTACCGACAAGGCGTTTTCGACGCGCAGCGCGCGCAGCCTACCCGCCGCCTCGATAGCGCGCTCGGTTTTGATCAGGTCGCCGATCCAGCCGTCATTGCGCGCGGCGCGACGAAACGCGACCTCACTGAGCCCGCCCACATAAATCGGTATCCGCGGCGGTGTTGGCTCCATCTCCAATCGTGGTGTTTGGTAGAACTCGCCGTGGAACTCCGTCCAGCCGTGCCGCCACAGCTCGCGCATCAAGTCGATCATTTCGTCGGTACGTCTGCCCCGCGCGTCGAACCGTTGCTCCATCAACGCGAACTCCTCCGCGCACCACCCGACACCGATACCGAGCTCGACCCGACCGCCGGCCAAAACAGCAGCAGTGCCAATCGCTTTAGCTGCCAGGTAGGGATTGCGCATGGCCGGGATGTAGACGGTGGTGACGAATCGAAGCCGTGTAGTGACCTGCGCCAGCGCACCGATCAACACCCACGGGTCGGGCCAGTCGGTGAAGGGCTGCCAGCGCCGTTGCCCGTCTTTGGTGTACGGGTACGGGGTAGCCAGCGTTTCCAGATTGACGACGTGATCCGGGATCCCGATCCCGTCGTAACCCAGCTCGTCGGCGGCCTTGGCGACCTCCACGATCTCCTGGGTGTTCAGAAACGCGGTGCTGATGTAGTACTTCATTAGACTTCCCGCGCCCAAGCCGGTATAACGAAGATCCCTTCAGCTTCCACAGTTACACCGGAGGCATCTGAGATCGTCCCGCGCACAAAAGTTTTGACGCCTTCAGTGCGATCGATGGCGGCATCCGCACGCAGGTTGCCCAGTGGAGTGCCGCGCAGGTACTTCACCGAGATGGTCCCGGTGAACAGCGGCTTGGTCAGGCCCTCGCTGGCCGCCTCACCGAAGATATGGTCGAGCACCAGGGCGCAGATGCCGCCGTGCACCATACCGGGCGGGCCCTCATATGCGGCGCCCAGGCTGAACTCGCTCCAGCAGCGCCCGCCGTCGTGGTGGATGGTCAGCGGCGGGGCGATCGGGTTGCGCATGCCGATCACCGCGTTGCCCCACGCCAGCGGGCGCCCCTCGACGGCGTAGCGCACCCCGGCCGTCGGGCCGAGCTGGCTGGCGCGCAGCTTGTCGGTCACGGCTTCGATCGCGATGCGCGCATCCTCGATGGTGTCGGCGTCGACATGGGTGCGGATCGTCGCATCGATCAGCTCTCGTACGGCGTCGGTCAACGGGCCGTACAACGCCGCCAGCTGCTCGTGCTCGTCGGCGCTGATCGCCTCGTATGCGGTATCCACCCGATCCGGCCTCCGACTCAACTCCCGAATACCTTGCGCACGACGGCTTTCGCGCGCCGGGTGACCCGCAGATAGTTGTCCAGGAACTCGTTGCCGTCATCGTTGGGCCACCCGGCGGCGGCCGCGACGGCGTTGAGCTGGCGACCCGGCCCCGGCAACTGGTCGGTGGGCTTACCGCGCACCAATACCAGCGCGTTGCGGGCCCGGGTGGCCGTCAACCAGGCCTCGCGCAGCAGCTCCACGTCAGACTCGCCGAGCAGTTGGGCCTCAGCAATCGCGTCCAGGCTTTGCAACGTCGAGGCGTTATGCAGCGCCGGGATGTCGTGGGCGTGCTGCAACTGCAGCAGCTGCACGGTCCACTCGATGTCGGCCAATCCGCCGCGCCCCAACTTGGTGTGCCTGTTGGGGTCGGCGCCGCGTGGCAACCGTTCGGCATCGACGCGGGCTTTGATACGACGAATCTCACGTACGGTCTCCGCCGAGACGCCGCCGGCGGGATAACGCGCCGTGTCAGCCATCGTCATGAAGCGTTGGCCGAGATCCGGGTCACCGGCGACAGCATGTGCTCGCAGTAGCGCCTGGATCTCCCACGGCTGCGCCCACTGATCGTAGTAGGCGGTGTAGGAAGCCATTGTGCGCACCAGCGGGCCGTTGCGGCCCTCCGGCCGCAGATCCATGTCGAGTTCCAGCGGCGGGTCAGCGCTGGGTGTGCCCAGCAGCGCCCGCACCTGTTCGGCGACGGCTGCCGACCAGCGCACCGCATCCGCGTCGCTGACGCCCTCGACCGGCTCGCAGACGAACATCACGTCGGCGTCCGACCCATAGCCGAGCTCACCGCCGCCGAGTCGGCCCATCCCGATCACGGCGATGCGTGCGGGGACATTCTCGGCTTGGTCTTCGGGCAGGTTCACCCGAATCACCGCCTCGAGCGCGGCCTGCAGCACCGCCACCCACACCGACGTCAGTGCCCGGCACACATCGATGACCTCGAGCATCCCCAGCAGGTCGGCGGAGGCGATGCGGGCCAGTTCCCGCCGGCGCAGGCTGCGGGCGGCGGCAATGGCCCGCCCCGGGTCGGCGTGCC
>NZ_CAXUCH010000301.1:0-4397 GCF_964249325.1 uncultured Mycobacterium sp.
GGTCTAGAAAGCGTCGCGCGACGAGCGGCCCACTGCCCATTCCGCATTCGATGTCGGGGGTGGTGCAGATTCCGACATCGGCGTGCGCCAATGCGGCCATCTCGTCGTCGTCGAGGTGGTTGCAGTGGGTGAGCGAGGTGTGCGCCGGCCAGTCCTGATGCTCGCACAGCGCAGCGATCGTCGAGTCCACCGCGCCGACATCCCAATGGCCGGTCACCAGAAACGGCTCCAGTGCCCCCACCCGAACAAGCAGCGCGCGCAACGCGTCCAGCGGCAGATAGGGTGCCGTCTCGGGCAGGGCGACGCCGAACCGCAGCCGCTGGCCCGGATCGCCGAAAAACTTTGCCCGCACGCGCGTGGCGTTCTCGTCGTGCCACTCGTCGGGGCTGCGCATCACCAGCTCACGCACCGCGGCGATGTCAACGGGTGCGCCGTCGAGGAAGGTGGGGACGTTCTGCAGCGCATAGCAGAACACCCCGCCGACCCCACTGTCGAGCAGACCACGGACCAACGCGTCGGTGCTCTGCGGGCAGGTCTGCAGATGACTGTGGTCGACGACGGTGGTGATGCCGGCCGACAGCGATTCCAAGCCGCCGAGATAGTTGCTGAGGTAGGCGGCTTCGGCGTCGAAACAGCCACAGTACATCGACCTGGCCTCCGCCATGTATTGCTGCAGGCTCCAGTCCGCCGCGGCCCCGCGCAGTAACGCCTGCCACAGGTGGCGGTGTCCGTCGATGAGGCCGGGGATCACGATCGCGCCCGTCGCGTCGATGACCTCCGCACCGCCAGCATCGAGGGTGGGCGCGACGGCAGCGATTAGCCCACCGCGGATCAAGACGTCACCGACCGGCAGATCGCCGATCTCGGAATCCATGCTCAAGACGTAACCTCCCCGTATCAAGACCGGTGGTGCCACAGCGATGCTCCTGTCCTCTTAGGCGGCGCGAGCGGCTCGACGCCGAAGGGTGTGATCGGCAAGCGTTGGATGGTCAGGGGTGGCGTCTGCCGGTATGAGGCGACGTGCAGTCCATGGGGGTCGCCGCGTGCGAACGCGACCACCTTCCTTCGCCGGCACCGCGTATCACTCCACTGTTACCTTCACTTCAAGTATCTTGATCTCAAGTAAATACTACATTATCCTGGCGGCATGAGCGGTAAACATTGGGCGGCCCGTCTGACCGGGCGACGGGCGCTGGTCACTGGAGGGAGCCGAGGCATCGGCGCCGCTGTTGCCGAGCGCCTGGCGGCCGAAGGGGCGGCGGTCGCGATCAATTACCGCAGCCAGGCGCCGGCCGCCCAGGCGTTGGTTGATGAGCTGTGCAGGCGTGGCGGTGAGGCGGTGGCCATCCAGGCCGACGTGAGCGATCCAGATGCGGTGGGCGCCCTCGTCGATAAGGCCGCTGAGCGGCTGGGCGGGCTTGACATCCTCATCAGCAATGCTGGCATCGAGCATTTCGCCGCGCTGGACGACATCACGCCGGCCGACTTTAACCGCGTGTTCGCGGTCAACGTCGCCGGCCAACTGTTCGCCGCCCAGCACGCCGCTCGGCTGATGCACGACAAGGGATCGCTAGTGTTGATGTCCTCAGTAAGTGCGTCCCGGGCGGTCTTCGATCACACCCTCTACGCCGCCAGCAAAGCAGCCGTTAGCGCCATGGTGCTTAACCTTGCGCCGGAACTGGGCCGCCGCGGGATCCGCATCAATGCCGTCGCGCCCGGCGGCACCGCCACCGACATGGCCGCCGAAGTGTCGGGGCGCTACCGTCATCCCGACCTACCCGACCAGACACCCGCCGAGACGATGGCCGTGCTCACGGCGCTGCGCCGCGCGGCCGACCCGACCGAGATCGCCGCCGCCGTGGCGTTTCTGGCCTCCGACGACGCCTCCTACCTCACCGGCCGCACGCTAGCCGTGGATGGAGGTCACTTTTGAGCACACACCACCATAAAGGCCAAGAGCTTCAAGAATCCGAGACTGCCGAACCGTTCCCCGGCGATCGGGTCGATGCGCTGATGCGGGTCGCCGGGGAGGAGACGCCGGCGGCGGCACGGGAGGCGAAGGCGCTGGCCTACCGCATTCGACGGATCGCGCGTCGGCTTGAGAACGAGATGCGCCGCGAACTGAGCGGCTACGGCATCGAACTGTGGGAGCTCGAACTGTTGGCCGCACTCATCCGTGCACGACCACATCACCAACTCACCGCCGGTGAACTGGCGGCAGAGCTTCAGCTCACCTCCGGCACGATCACCAACCGCATCACCCGCGTCGAAAACAAGGGCTGGATCCACCGACACATCGATCCCAGCGACCGCCGCCAGATCCTGGTCACCCTCACCCCCCAAGGACACACCCGCGCGCGAGAAGTGTTCGCTACCAAAACCCTAACCGAGGCCACCCTCCTTGCCCCCCTCTCGGCCGCGAAACAACACCAACTCAACAACGACCTGCGCGTCCTGCTCGTGGCTCTGGAAGGTCCACTGGGCTTCGCGCCGTACCGTTGAGACATCGCCTCGGACTTGCCTGAACAAGGGCACACGGCGCTCGTCGCGGCGGCGGTGGCGTCGTCGCACTCGGCGATTACCAGTTCAACCAAGAAACTAGATAAGTCGATTCAACCAAGAAACTAGATAAGTCGGCTACTCGCGTTCCCCTGCCGATTTGCTGCTCTCCTTTCCCGGCCGGTAATCGGCTAACCGTTTGTGCTGCGTCTGCGTGCGACGAATACGGTTCGGCCCAGCGCTTTCCGGTGAAGCTGCACGGCCCAACCAGATCTAGTCGCGAACCCGCCTGCACCGATCAGCAGCTGCGACACACTTGCCGCCCGTACGACGACATCGCTGCCACGTAGCCTTCGGCTGTAGAAGTCCGCCGAGACGGTCTGGCTGCGTCCGGGATTATCGGCCTCGCACCCCGACTTAGTAGGTCGCGGATTAATGGCTCATCGAGTTTGCCAGCATGGATGTCTGCCCAGCTCGGGGACGATTGCCAGGCAATTGCCCGGCTCCTGCAACCGGCTGTGCGGGAGAAGCTTTCACTTCCGCGCAACTGCTCAGATGACCATTATCGAGGCACGGCCGGCTGCTGTCTCGTTGAGATCGCCCAGCATCTGCGACGCTGTCGACCGAGACCCGGGCGCGGTTACCGCCGGGTGAACCGTCGGTACCGCCCTGCATCCACCTCTACCCGCCATCCCCGCAGACTAGGCCAAGACTTCTTCACCGATGCTTCAAACGATCGGCACTCCAGAACCAGCGCCGCTTCAGGACGCTACAAATGCTGACGCCGGTCCTGCGGCAGCAGGTCTGGCCTAGGCCGCGGCGTTTAGCCGCGAATACCAGAGCCTGGGGTGCCTTCTCCGGGATATGCCCCTTTTCGTCGCAATCCGGCGAGCCCACCCAAGCCAAGGAGCCCGACAAGCCCCCACAATCCGGTCTTGTCACTCTTGTGGCTGTTGTCTTGTTGTGCCACCGCAGTCGTGGTGGACGACGAGACGGATGAGCTCTCGGTTGCGGCGTAGGCAGTCCCGGCACCGCTAAACAACAACGCCCCAGTGGCCGAAGCGATTGCAATGGTCTTGCGCATAACATGCTCCAGGTAAGCGGGACACAAGTACCGGAGCACGATCGCACCAAGTGGCGATCGTCCTCCGGCAAGAACGACGCATGGAATTAACTGAAGCGTCGAACGTATGCGTCTACTATCCGACAGCTTTGTCACGCAAACATTGGCACCGTAGGCGGATCACTGCGCTCTGAACGTCCAGCCCTTTCTTGGTGCGGCGATGCGCTCGCCGTATCTCGTGCGGAGGAGGTGCAGCCGTCGATCATCAGCCGCAACTCCTGGGCAGCGCCGGCGCAACAACCGCAGCCGACCTTCGGTGACTTCCAACAGCAGAACCTCGAAACCCATTAATAGCTTGCTCTCAATGTGATTCGTAACATCGACACCGCCGCGCCGCTTTACCGTCTTTCCTATGAGCTGACAGCGGGCCGACGATGTCCCGTACGGTTCGGCGCGACCGCGTAGTCGCTACCTGACCGTCTGCTTTCGGCCACAACCCTTTGGGGGCGATGGCGCAAAACGAATCGGTGGTCTTTGGCCACGGCGATTTTGTAACGCTCGCGCGTCCGCGCGGCGATGCGCGCGACACCGCAAACACCGCACACCATGCGGTTCAAGTGCTCACGAGCAGTCCGCCAGCGCGTTCGGTGGCGATGGGCAAGCTGTGATTTCCGCCGGGCTCGACTGGGTCATTACCGATCCCACCGCGGTGCTGGCGTCTAAAACCTCCAGCATCCCGATTATGAAACTGGCCGCAGCTTAGGCGGCTTTCTTCTCCATGGTGAATTGGCAGACGTCGGTGTAGCCGTCGCGGAACAGCTCCCGGCAGCCGGTC
>NZ_CAXUCH010000302.1:0-444 GCF_964249325.1 uncultured Mycobacterium sp.
GGCCAGCGCACGCCCCGCGTCGAGCGCCGGGGTGTGCGAGCGGGTGGAGTCCGGGGTGGCCGGCTGCATGCGCCCGGCGTCGAGCATCACCGACTCGATTGGTGCGACGTCGCCCCCGTCGATGTCGCCCGGATCCCAACCCGGCGCCGTCGTCGGGCCGGTGAATGCCGAGGTATCCACCTTGACGGCGGTCGCTGGCACCCCGCTGCGGCGAATCTGGTCGGCGAGGTCACCGATGCGCGCCGCGTCGTGATACCAGCTTTCCTGGCCCGGCGGCACCGCCGACAAGGTTGGGTCACCGCCGCCTACCAGTACGACGACCCCGGGCTGCTGGCCCTCGATGACTCGGGTGGTGACCGTGGCATCGTGGTCCAGCGTGAGCAGCGCCGCGGCGGCGGTCAGCACCTTGTTGGTCGACGCGGGGTGGAGCGGCACGTCGTCAAG
>NZ_CAXUCH010000302.1:454-4397 GCF_964249325.1 uncultured Mycobacterium sp.
TCTTTGCCGGTTAGCGCGTCGGTAATCCGGCCGCCCAGCTTGCCGAGATTGGGATCCGCCACTTGCGGCGCCAGCGTTGCGGCCAGCCCAGCTTCGGTGGGCATCGGGGCGCTAGCGGCGACCGGGACCACTCCCGGGGCCACTGCGGGGTTATGAGGCTCCGGCGGGATCTGCGGCTCTTTGGTGTTATGCCCGCCCGCAGTGAACAAGGCTGCTGCCGCCACCACAGCAGCAACGACCGCCAGCACGGCTACCCCGATAATCGCGTGGGTCGACCGCCGCCACCGAGTGGGACGCATGACTCTCCTGACTGTCTGCCCCAATTGTGCCGAACCGATCACCGACCGACGCCGCGTTGGCGGCTGTTCGATGTTCGGTATCGCTCCACTAGGGTCGATGGTGGCGACCCGCGTCAGCCGACGATCAGCCACCCTCTACGAAGGAGCCGACACGGTGCAATTCGACGTGATCATCGAAATCCCGAAGGGCCAGCGCAACAAATACCAGATCGACCACGACTCAGGGCGGATCTATCTGGACCGTTACCTCTACACCTCGATGGTCTACCCGACCGACTACGGCTTCATCGACGACACCTTGGGTGAAGACGGCGACCCGCTTGACGCGATGGTGCTGTTGCCCGAGCCGGTGTATCCCGGCGTAATGGTCAGTTCGCGGCCGGTGGGAATGTTCCGGATGACCGACGAGGCCGGCGGCGACGACAAGGTGCTCTGTGTCCCGGCCGGCGACGTCAGATGGGATCACATCAAGGACATCGACGACGTTCCCGCATTTGAATTGGACGTCATCAAGCACTTCTTCTCGCAATACAAAGCCTTGGAGCCGGGCAAGTTCGTCAAGACCGCCGACTGGGTCGGCCGTGCCGAGGCCGAAGCCGAGGTGCAGCGCTCAATCGAGCGGTTCCAGAACAGCGGGCACTGAGCGCCCGCACTGCGCGCCGCCGTCAGACAATATTGACGAGCGCCGCATGGCCGCGCGGGTGGCATCCTGGCATTTGTGAACCCAATTTGGCATTTCGCCGCGAATTTCTGGTGGCTGGTGTTCCCGTTCGGCGGCGTGATCGGCGGGGGTTTGCGGGCGATCGCCGCCGCCAACGAGCGCCGGGCCGAACGACGGCTCGAACGGTATCGGTTGAAGCAGCAGGCCAAGATCGCGGTCGCCGAAGCAACCGGGCGGGCGCGAAACACCAAGGAGAGCTACCGGCGTGAGCTCACCAAACTGATCGAGGAACACGACCGGACCAATGCGCGGTGGTTCGACTACGAGGTCGATATCGCCAAGCTGCTCGACTTTCCGATGATGACCGATATGCGCAACCCGCTGACGATTGCGTTCCATAAAGCTAAGCGGCACGCCGATCTGCTGCGCCCGGAGCGTCCCGAAGACCTCCTCGACGACCGCAACGCACAACTGGACTACCGCGATGCCGTGCACGAGTACGTCGCGGCGTTCGAAATCGCTGAGGCCGAGGCGATTCGGCGACGCCGCAGCGACTTCTCCGCCGACGAACAACAACGCATGGCGCGCGCTGCGCACCTGCTGCACCTGGCGCAAGACGAAGCCGCAAGCCCACAGGAACGGCAGACCGCCTATGCCCGGGCAAGCAAGGAACTCGAAGGCCTTGTCGCGCTGCCGGCCGCGGCGCGCGCAAGCATCGAACGGCGCATCGCCGGGGCAATAGAGGCCTAGCTCGGCGTCATCCCACGTGCCGCAGCGCGTCGGGCGTCAGGTCCTTGCGCGAGGGATAACCGTCCACGGCCATGATCAATTCGGCTTCGGCCAGCAGCGAGCGCAGCACGTGCACGATGCCGTCGACACCGCCGAGCGCCAACCCATAGGCGTAGGGGCGGCCGATCCCCACGGCGGTCGCACCCATCGCCAGGGCCTTGATGATGTCGGCGCCGCTGCGGATGCCGGAGTCGAACAGCACGGGCAGCCCGTCGGCCGCGTCGAGCACTCCCGGCAGGCACTCCAATGCGGCCAGCCCGCCGTTGGCTTGCCGGCCGCCGTGATTCGAGCAGTAAATGCCGTCGACGCCAAGGTCTTTGGCGCGCCGCACATCGTCGGGGTGGCAGATGCCCTTGACCATCAGCGGCAGGCTGGTCTCCGAGCGCAGCCATTCGACGTCGTCCCAGATGACCGGTCCACCGAAGATGGGCAACTTGCGCACCGCCGCGACGGTCGGGTCTTCGCCCGGTTGCAGGCCGGCGCGGAACACCGGGTCGCTGGTGTAGTTGGCGAGGCACCCGCTGGGCACCTGTGGATAGTTTCCGGCGCTGAGGTCGCGCGGCCGCCACCCCGTGACCCAGGTGTCGAGTGTGACGGCGATGCCCTTGAATCCCTCGGTCTCGGCACGATGCACGAGGCTGGCGGCCATCTCGCGGTCAGGCGGCGTGTACAGCTGAAAGAACCCCGGCGTATCGCCGAGCGCCGGCGCGACGTCTTCCATCGGGTCGGCCGACAGCGTTCCGACGAAGAACGGCACACCTGTGCGGGCTGCCGCGCGTGCGGCCGCCAAGTCGCCGTGGCCGTCCTGCGCGCACACCCCGATGACCCCGATCGGCGCCATGAACACGGGAGACGGCAACGTCACCCCGAACAACTCGACGGACAGGTCACGTTCCGTCGGCGCGATACCCATGCGCGGGAACAGGCCCCAGCGCTTGAAGGCTTCACAGTTGGCCCGCTGCGTGTGCTCGTCGCCGGCACCGCCGGCGACGTACCCCCACACCTTCGGCGGCATCGCCGCGCAGGCTTTGGCCTCGAGATCGGCGAAGAGGATGGGATATTGCGGCTGCCGGCCCGCCTGCCCTTGCTGATACAGCTCGTTCTGGTACTCGGCGAAAGCCATAGCGGCTGGATACCCAACTAATCGGGGTCGAGAACACGGGTGCCATACACGCTGGCCAGCGCGGTAACAACAAGCGTCACGACGATGACCGCAAGGCTGAGCAGCGTCGGGATCTCGGGCACGCTGAGGTGGTGACCGCCGTTGATGAACGGCAGCTCGTTTTCTCGCAGTGCATGCAGCACAAGCTTCACCCCGATGAAGAACAGGATCAGGGCTAGGCCGCGCGACAGATACACCAGCCGCTTCAATAGGCCGCCGAGCAGGAAGTACAGCTGTCGCAGCCCCATCAGCGCGAAGACGTTCGCGGCAAACACCAGGTATGGCTCTCGGGTCCGAACCTAGATCGCCGGAAGGGAGTCCAACGCGAAAACAAGGTCGGCGGCACCCAGCGCGAGGATGACGAGAAACATCGGCGTCATCGCTCTCCTGGAGCCCTCTTTGACGTAGAGCTTGACACCGTCCCAGGTGTCGGTGCTGTTCAGATGCCTGCGCGCGAACCGCACGACCCCGTTCTCCGCCTCACGCTTGCGGTTGTGATCGCGGGCCAGTTTGACCGCCATGTACACCAGAAATGCACCAAAGAGATAGAAGACCCACGAGAACTTCTGGATCGCGAGCGCGCCCAGCGCAATGAACATACCGCGCAGGATCAGCGCGATCACGATCCCGACGAACAGTGCTTGCTGCTGGTAGAGCTTGGGCACCTTGAAGCTGGCCATGATGATGATGAACAAGAACAGGTTGTCGATCGACAAGCTGTATTCGGTAAGCCATCCGGCGAAGAACTCCACGCCGAACCGATGGCCGTGGAAGAACCAAACCCAGATCCCGAAGAGCACGGCAAGCCCCACGTAGATGGCCAGCGCCGTCGCGCTTTCCCGTGTTGCCGGCTCGCGGGGCCGTCGCGCGATGACGACGACGTCGAACATTAGGACCGCGGTGGTCGCGCCCAAGGTGACGAACCATTCGAGCATCGACACGTGCAACAGGTGACCTCCGGTCTCAAGCAAAGCCAGAGGTCTCTTCCACCGTCACATCACGGTCCGCGGCGCCGGTCGGCCGATGGCGGGG
>NZ_CAXUCH010000303.1:0-4356 GCF_964249325.1 uncultured Mycobacterium sp.
CCTCCGCACACCCCGCCGCCGCATCAACCCGTGTATCCGCCCAGCGGCGGGCAGCGGCCGGCCGCGTATTCGGGCAGCGGCGGGCATCCGCCCGCGTATCCGGGCAGCTCGCCGCAACCTGCGGCCGCAGCCGCGCCGAAGACCCAGATGGCACCGGCCGCAGCTAAGCCGCCCGAGGTCTCAAACCTTGCCACCAAGATGATCCAAGCTTTCCGGCCCAGCACCGCCGCGCCGGAGAAGCCAGCCGGCTCGCTCACCATCGGTCGCGCCACCGACAACGACATCGTCATCCAGGACGTCTTGGCGTCGCGGCATCACGCGTTTTTGGTGCAGTCGCCGCTGGGCACCGAGATCCGCGACGCTCGCAGCATCAACGGCACGTTCGTCAACGGGGTCCGGGTGGGGTCCGCGGTGCTGAACGAGAGCGACGTGGTCACCATCGGCAACGTCGACCTGGTTTTCACCGACGGCACCTTGGTGCGGCGTACCGAAGCCGCGGCCCGCACCGGCGGCCTCGAGGTGAACAGCGTGCACTTCAAGATCGACGGCAAGGAACTGATCGACAACATCTCCTTCACGGCTCGGCCCGGGATGCTCACCGCGATCATCGGCGGCTCGGGAGCGGGCAAGACCACGCTATCCCGGCTGATCGCCGGCTATACCCGCCCCAGCCAGGGTTCGATCACCTTCGAGGGTCACGACATCCACCGCGAGTACGCGACCATGCGCAGCCGAATCGGGATGGTTCCGCAGGACGACGTCGTGCACCGTCAGCTCACGGTCAACCAGGCGCTGGGCTACGCCGCCGAATTGCGACTGCCCCCCGACACCAGCAAGCAGGAGCGCGCCCAGGTCGTCGCCCAGGTGCTCGAAGAACTCGACCTGACCAAGCAGGCCGACACCCGGGTGGACCGGCTCTCAGGTGGTCAGCGGAAACGCGCATCAGTGGCGCTGGAGCTGCTCACCCAGCCGTCGCTGCTGCTGCTCGACGAGCCGACCTCCGGGCTGGACCCGGCGCTGGACCGTCAAGTCATGCTGATGTTGCGCCAGCTTGCCGATGCCGGCCGTGTGGTGCTGGTGGTGACCCACTCGGTGTCCTACCTCGACGTCTGCGACCAGATTCTGCTGGTGGCGCCGGGCGGCAAGACCGCGTTCTGCGGCCCGCCCGACCAGGTGGACTCGGCTTTCGGAACCCGGAACTGGGCGGAAATCTTCGCGAAGGTGGGCGCCGATCCCGACGAAGCCAATCGCCGCTTCCTGCAAAGAGCCAAGCAACGGCATGAGCAGCCGGTGCGAGTCGCGGAAGAACCCGGAGACCTAGGCGAGCCGGTGCACACCGATAAATGGCGCCAGCTGTCGACGGTTGCGCGACGCCAGGTTCGGCTCGTTCTCTCCGACCGTGGATACACGGTGTTCCTGGCCGTATTGCCGTTCCTCATGGGCGCGCTGTCGCTGACCGTGAAAGGGCCTAAACCGGGGCTTGGTTTTGCCGACCCAACGGGACCCGCACCTACTCAGCCCCAGTACATCATGGTGCTGCTCAACATCGGCGCCGTCTTCATGGGCACCGCATTGACCATCCGCGACCTGATCGGCGAACGCCCTATCTTCCGGCGAGAGCAGGCGGTCGGCCTATCGACAACCGCCTACCTGCTGGCCAAGGTCCTCGTTTTCTCCGTTTTCGCCACTATCCAGGCAGCGATCGCGACCACTATTGTTCGAATCGGCAAAGGCGCGCCCACCGCGCATCCGCCCTTCTTCGATAGCGCGACGTTTTCGCTCTTCCTCACCGTCGCCGCAGCCTGTGTCACGTCGGCGATGCTTGGCCTGCTGCTGTCGGCTCTCGCGAATTCCAACGAGCAGATCATGCCGCTGCTGGTGGTGTCGATCATGTCGCAATTGGTGCTCTGCGGCGGGATGGGGATTCCGGTGACCGGCCGGTTCGGACTCAACCAGCTGTCTTTTGTGACGCCCGCACGCTGGGGATTCGCCGCGGGAGCATCATCGATCGACTTCCCGCACCTGGTGAAAGTTCCGCAGGTTCCCACCGACGACAGGTGGTGGCAACACTCCAAGCACATCTACCTCTTCGACATGGCCATGCTCGCGGTGTTGTCGATCGTCTACGCCGGCTACGTGCGGTGGCACATCCGGCTGAAGCGCTAAAACTCAAGCGCTGAGGCTGGTAAGCGCGTACTCGCTGACCGCGATCAGCGCATCGGTCGCCGACCGGCGGTCGCGGGCGTCGATGTTGATGACCGGGATGCGCTCGGGCAGTGCCAGCGCTTTGCGTACCTCGTCAACCGGATACCTTGGCGCACCGTCGAATTCGTTGACCGCGATCAGGAACGGCAGTTGTCGGTGCTCGAAGAAGTCGACGGCGGCGAAGCTGTCTTCCAGGCGCCGGCAGTCGACAAGGATGACCGCGCCTATCGCTCCGCGTACCAGGTCGTCCCACATGAACCAGAACCGGCGCTGACCCGGTGTGCCGAACAGGTAGAGCACCAGATCCTCGTCGAGGGTGATCCGGCCGAAGTCCATCGCCACCGTGGTGGTGCTTTTGGCCGGGGTGGCCTCGAGCATGTCGACGCCGGTGGAGGCGTCGGTGACCATCGCCTCGGTGCGCAGCGGCATGATTTCCGAGACCGCTCCCACGAACGTGGTCTTGCCGGCCCCGAACCCGCCTGCGATGACGATCTTCGTCGAGGCGGCGTTGCGCCTCTCAGAGTGCTCGTAGGCCACGGAGCGTCCTTCCTATCAATTCGCGGCGTTCGTCTTTGGTGGATTCGTCGTTCAGAGTCGGCCGTACCCGAAGGTAACCGGCTGTCACCAGATCACCGACCAGGACGCGCGCAACGCCCAGCGGCAGATCCAGGCGGGCGGAGATCTCGGCGACCGAGGGGCTTTTCACGCACAGCTCGACGATCTTTCCTCGCATGTCGTGGGGCGGCCAGTTGTGAAATAGTGCCGACTGCAGCGTCTGCACCGGCGCTTCCAACGGAAGCTCGACGGTCGTGTTGGTGCGTCCAGCGGTCAGCGTGTACGGGCGGACCAGGCTCGCCTCATGCGCGCGTGGCGGTGGCTCGCGGCTGTCCATCGCGGCTCACGAGTGTAAGGGTGCCCGCCGCGACGACTGCACGACGCCGCCTACCCGTTCGACAAGGACGGCCATCTCGTAGCCGATCTGACCGATATCGCATGACGTCGCGGCGAGCGTAGCCAGGTGCGAGCCGTCACCGACCCGCATCAGGAGCAGATAGCCGTGTTGCATCTCGACCACCGACTGCAGCACCTGTCCGCCTTCGAACAGTTGGGCGGCGCCAGTCGCCAGGCTGGCCAGCCCGGAGGCGACGGCGGCTAGCTGATCGGCTCGCTCGCGCGGTAGATGCTCGCTGGAGGCCATCAGCAGGCCGTCGACGGACACCAGCACCGCATGCGACACGCCGGGGACATCGCGCGCGAAGTTGGACAGCAGCCAATCGAGCGAGTTGTCAGACGACGGGTAAGTCATTCGTGATCGGATCCTTCGGTTGTCTCACGGGCATGCGACCGTCCTGCGCGTACACCGCCGAAGTGGCTGCTGATGGAGGCGCGAATCGCATCGGGATCTCGCGGTGGCGCATGGTGCCGGCCGGAATGAAATCCGCCGTTCGATGCTACCCCGTTGCGCTGCTCGCCCCCGCGCTGCTCGGAGAACTCCGCCGTCCCGTTGGCCGGTGCCGTGTGCCGCGACGATGTGTCCGGTGCTGCGGCGCCGGGCACTAGGCGGGCACCGGGTTCTCGCACCGGCAGGCCATGGGCCGTGTGGGACTCGACGGGCACATTGTCGACCTCGGCAGCCGCCGACCACCCGTGGTCCCACACCGACTTCCAATCCAGGTCGGGGCTGCGCGCGATCTCGTGCGGATCGACCAGCCACTCCGACAACATCCGCTGGTAGATCACGTCCTCCTCAGGCAGCCCCTTGGCGGGCGCTGGGCTGTCCGGAGGGCGGGGCCCGCTCGGCGACTGGCCCCACCCAGAAGCCGCGTCGTCGTAAAGCGGAGGCGTTTCCTTGCTCGAAGGCCTCGCAACGTCACCAGCGGCCCGGGACCGCGATGCGAAGTACGCCGAGGTGTCAGAAGCCGCTTCGGCGGCAGCCTGTTTCGGCGCCTCCTCTGCGCCGGCCTCCCACCACGGCTCGGACCGCTCACGGCGCGGTCGCCGCTCGGGCTCTGCGGCGGCTGCGGCAGGCGGGGAGGAAACGCCCGTGATGCCGCTGGAGCCGGGCTTCCGCCGAGGCAGCAGCGTGGCCGGCGACTCGCTCGGGTACGACCCGTTGCGGTCGGACGGCTCGGCGAGCGCAGGAGTCCGTTC
>NZ_CAXUCH010000304.1:0-4353 GCF_964249325.1 uncultured Mycobacterium sp.
GCCGAGGAGGCGGCGACCGGGCTGGATTCGACAGCGCAGGCGGATGTGCGGCTGGCCGAACAGTTGAGCGCCGCCGCGGCCAGCCACCACACCGGCGCGAAACGGGCACAAGGACTGCGCATGGAGGCCGCGGAAGTTGCGAACCGGTTGGCGGCGCTGGGCGGCACCGCGGCCGGCGACTTGGCCGCGCTCATGGCGTTGCGGTCGCGGGTGGCGGCGATGCAGCAGCTACTCGGCGAACACAGCGACGCCGCCGCCGACACCGCCGAACAACTGCGAACCATCGAATATCGCCCTACGTGAGCGCTCGCCGTGACTGGGCGGACTGTGGTGCGGTGAGGGCTCAAAAAGTCCAGTTGCCTTCGGGCCGGATCACGAAGCCATGCACGCCGTAGTGGCTGTTTTGTGGCTGCTTCATGTCTATTCCCCTGTTCGGAGCGGCGCGGCAGGCCACCGCGTCATGCGAAATGACCGCGCAGGCAACACCGTTGGTGTTGTCGAGCTTGGTTCCGATCGGCAACAGCGAAGCGGGCGGATTCCAGTTCGGGTCGGCGGCGCTGTATCGCCCGGGGTGCTCCGATGAGGCGTTGACTTCCGATGAGGGCGGCGGACCGACCGCTGCACCCCAACACGTCGCACCGATGTCGTCGAGCATGCTGACCGCACAGGTGAGATCGTTGGGTGTCTTGAAAAGCCAGCCGGAGTTGCCCGGGTGGGTGCCGCGATGCTGGTAGACAGTCAGGTCGGCGGCTGAGTAGGCGTCGATGTCGGGAAACTGCGGCGGGGGATGCCGGGGATCGCGACCGGCGGGTTTTTGGACGAGGTGCGGCGCTGCGCAGGCTGTCGCTACCATCAGCGCGTTGCCGACAAGCGCAGCGAGGGCAACCCGCCTGCGCTTGGCGGCGGGAAGTGTCCGGCGGATAATCGCTGTGTTGCGCCGTTGTTGGCTTCTCCTGCAACGATCGGTCATGATGATCCTGTCCGTGCCGGCGAGCGCTCACAGTGGCGCATCGACGTCGGCACGATTCGGCGTGAGCAGATCGATGCGGGCGCGAATTCGCCGCTGCGTCAACCACACCTGCACGTAGGAGTACACAAACAGCGAACCAAGGATTGCATTGATGACCGCGCCGCGATCTTGGTGGGCGGCTTGCCAGGCACACAGTGCCAGCCAGTACAGCGTCATCACGGGATAGAGGACCCGAAACATCCAGCGGTTCTTGCGGTACGCCGAGTACCGCAGCCATGCGAGACGTCCGGCGGCTTCCCGCACGCGCGGGTTGTCGGGTACCGGTCCGCGCCACGCCGCGGTTATGGCCTGTGACCGCTCGGCCGGCGTCACCGTAGCGCGTAGTGCCTCAAGGTATTTGTTTCGGTATTGTCCGGTCACGGCGGCGAACAAGCCGGCAACGCCTAGGCATCCGATCGCGATGATGGCAATGCCCGGTAGCGGCAGGCGAAATGGGTTGGGCATCGTGCCGCTCTGATATTGGATGAGCGCCACCGCGGCGAAACCTGTTGCGAGCGCCCACACCGCGTGGTACAGCCAGCGCACCCACCACGGTCGCAGCAGCATGCGAATCCACATGCCGCTAAGCGTAACGACATACGGGCAGCCCATTGATCGGAACTTCTCGGTGCGGCATGAGCCTGATCGGCGGCGTGGGACGCGGCAGAGCCCTCGACGCCGCCGGCGCCCTAACGAATGCCCAGCCGTCGAGTTGGCTAGGCGGCTAGCAGCACTCAGCGCTTGTCCGGGGGATTTGTGTCCCGGCTGCGGCGGTGGCGGCCCGATACTGGTGGGGTGGCAGTCGATGCGCTGGTGCGGCGGGTGGGTCGCGTGCTGGCGCGGGCACATTCATTGTTCGGTGATCCGCCGGTGTCAGGCGCGTCGATGGCGCAGGGCGCGGCGGCCCGGCTGGCGGGCGCAGGAGAGCGGATGCGGGCCGGGACAACCCAGATGGCCGGTCTTGCCGGGGCATTGCCGCGCGGCCATGGGGTTTTCGCCGCAAGCGCCGGCTCGCACCTTGATGGTCTGGGCGATGCCGACGGTGGGCTCGCCGCGGTGTTGCGGGATGCGGCCAGCGCCGACCGGTCCGGGCGCTCCATGTCGGGAGCGGTGCTGGCTGCCGCGGCCGCCGACACCGCGGACTTGCGCCCGCTTTCGCGCACCCCAGCCGGCCAGACAGCGCTGCTGTCAGCGCTGCGGGCACGGGTGGCCCGGCAGCAGCAGGTGGTGGCCGCCTACCGGGCACGCGATACGCAGCTGGCCGCGCTGGTGCGTTCGCTCGCCTACCGCACGACGCTCGGCGTAGGAGGCGCTGGCCTGGCGCCGGTCCTGACCGGACTGGGTGGGGCCGCTGGATCTGGCATCTCCAGAAACCTTGGTCTCGGTGGGATTTCCATCGGCGCCCCGAGCCGGCCGGTCAGACGCGCCACTGGTGCAGACAACAGTCCATCAGTGATGAGGGTGAAAAGCGTTGCGCTCGGGGAGCTGGCGCCCGACTCCAGTCCGCGTGAGGTCGCCGCGGCAGTTATCCACGAAGCGGGCCGCCGCGGATACTCACCGCGACAGGCCATCGCCTGCGTGTCGACTATGCTGCAAGAAAGCGGCGGAGATCCCCGCGCGGTGAGCGCGAACGGCTTGTGGCAGGGGGTGTTCCAGCAGGACTTCAGCTATCCCGGGCGCCGCAATCCCAACCTGGCGATCGCGGAATTCTTCGACAGGCTCGACCACAAGGGCGGCCCCGCTTCGCCCGACATCTGGAAGTCCATTTTCTGGCTGCAGCAGCGGCCGGGCGACCCGTCGGCTGAGGTTGCCTATGCGCGCGGCCGGCAAGAGTATCTGTCGGAGATCCAAAGCCAACTCAGCCGCGCAACAGCGCTCTATCACGAAATCGCCGGGCGATAAACAGGTTTGCGTCATCACGATTTCCAGTTGACCCCACTTGGTTCTGCCATCGATGCCGCCAAGCGTGACAAGTCGTAACCCGTGGTCGTGAACCGCTTGCAGGAGACTCAGATGGTCCTGAATGTTCGCATCACGTGTGATGGCGATCCAACCGCGCTGCGCTACCACGGGTATCCAAACACTGTCCTTCTTGTCGGCAGATCCGATCGGACACGGCGGCCGTGTCCTCCTTTTCAAAGTTATGCCGGGATCACCGGGGTAGGTGCAGTCAGGCCTGATGCCGCAGATGACGTGGGCCAAGCCGAGGATGTCCGCATCGAAATAGAAACGCACATCGGCGGCCTGGTCGGGCATGAGCGCTACGCGGCGGGCCGAGACAGCTCGTAGGACACAGCCATTTGCACTTGATGAACGTCCAGCCCGAACTCAGCTGCAATCTCATTGTAGGAGTAGCCATCGTCTGCGTAATCGTTGATCACCGATGTCGAGATGCCCCCGACCGAAGGGCGGCCGGAGCGTGCATCCGGATCAATCACAACCGGCGACCCCGGTACCGGATGCCAACGGGCCACTATTTCCTGCTCGAACTGCACATGATCAAGAAACTCCTGCGCAGGAGGAAGCAGAAGGGGCTGGTTACCGACCGGGGCGACTAACCAAAACTCCGCCGGCAAACCCGAGGCATCTTGGGCTTCGATGACAAGCTTGCCGCTGATCGCCCAAGGACGCTCAGAAGCCAGGGGGTAAGGCACACCAACCTTGTTCCGTAGGTAGGCAATGAACTGCCGCAACTCATCAAGAGGAATGTTCTGCTGGCGATACTGACTCAGTAGACCCGCCTCGACGAACTCAGCCCAAGTGACGGTGCGCCTACGCGTCGGCTTCTCTCGAATCACCGGGGCATATTCGCGTCCACGGTAGCGCTTCCCCTCAAGCCAGTAGTGCAGCGTCTGCTGCGGAACTTCCAGCAGACGGGCAGCCTCAGCCTCCGAGTACATCTCGCGCTCAAGAACTGACATAGTGCCCATGCCGTGATTCTTGCAGAGGTCACGTACAACCAATTGCTGAATGAGTTACTCGTTCCTCACCTGCTACATCGTCGTAACCATCCCGACCGGCCTCGTCGACCGGCGTACGACTGCGTCAAACACGTCCACATCGAGCTCACCCAACACCACTCGGGAGCTCGGCCCGCGTGCCACGCTAGCCGCGACACGCCCGCTCGTGAGTGTGGCCGACCGGTTTGACTTACGTCGAGCATCCCGTGCCCGGGAGTCGGCGACGCGGGCGGCGTATTTCGCGCCGCCTGGGTCCGATACGTGCCGGCGGGCAAGCTTTCTCACCAATGCTTCACCGGAAATATGTGTGTGGGCTGCGCTCGCGGTTGCCTGATACTGGGTGTCGTGTCGGTGGGTGCGCTGGTGCAGCGGGTGGGCCAGGTG
>NZ_CAXUCH010000305.1:0-4323 GCF_964249325.1 uncultured Mycobacterium sp.
ATTCTTGCTCCTGATCCGCGGCATCCTCGCCGCGCTCAGGCAGAAAATCCACTTAGCGACCTGTCCGAATTCCCCCGGCCACCTCTCGCACTACCGCCGGTCCAAAAGCGCGAGTGGGGGCAGCGCGGTCGACCACTTCTCGCAAAGCGAAGCTCGACTGAATGTGAGCGACGTAGGGCAATCGTGATAGCTGCGTCCTGTGAATATGCTCGAAATCCTCGATGTCTCGCGCGAGAACTGTGACGAGATAATCGTCGCTTCCGGACATGAGAAAGCATCGGACCGCTGATGCACAATTCCTCAACGCTCCCTCGAACCTGTGAAGTGCTTCCTCGCTTTGGCTGTTGAGGGTGATCCGAACGAGAACTGTCGTGCCTAGGGCGAGGCGACCGAAGTTGAGCGTAGCCGAGTAGCCCCTGATCACACCTGCGTCCTCCAGTACCTTGATGCGCCGTGCGCAGGCGGTACTGGACAGACCGACTCGTTGTGAAAGGTCAGCATGGCTCACCCGGCCGTCGCTGGACAGTTCTCGCAAAAGGGCGAGATCGAGGTGGTCGAGCTGCAAAGACCGATTCCTGCGTCAAGTTGCTCTTTGGCGTAGGAGACCACCGATTTTTTGCCGATGTCAACGCGCTTTCGCCAGGAAACGCCGTCGATTAGCGCTTATCCTTGTACTGCAAACTGGAGGATGAACATGCGTGTCGGCGTTCCGAAGGAGATCAAGGCGCACGAGTACCGGGTAGGTCTGACCCCCGAGGCGGTGAGGGAGTATGTCTCGAACGGTCACGAGGTGCTCGTCGAGACAGGAGCCGGGATGGGGATCGGCGCCAGCGACGAGTTTTACGCCCGAGTTGGAGCGACTATCGTGCCGACCGCGGAAGACGTTTTCGCGAGTGCCGGCATGATTGTGAAGGTTAAAGAGCCGCAACGCGCGGAATGGGAGCGTCTGCGCGAAGGACAGATCCTTTTCACTTACCTCCACCTCGCCCCGGACCCGGATCAGACTCGCGGACTTTTGGCTACAGGATGCACGGCAGTCGCCTTCGAAACCGTGACGGACGCCCGGGGCAACCTGCCCCTTCTCGCTCCCATGAGCGAGGTGGCGGGACGGTTGGCCGTGGAGGCCGCCGGCGCCGGCCTGCGCCGCTACGCGGGTGGCCGGGGCTTGCTCCTAGGCGGCGTTCCCGGCGTGATCCCAGCACGCGTCTTGATCCTCGGGGGTGGAGTCGTCGGCACGCATGCCGCCAGGATGGCTGTGGGCTTGGGCGCCGACGTTGTCGTTCTCGACCGCTCCATCCCGCGCATGCGGGAACTTGACGAAATGTTCGGCGGGCGGGCCAGGACGCGGTTCTCGACTCTCAACGCCGTTGAGGACGAAGTCACGAGGGCTGACGTCGTGATTGGCGCTGTCCTGGTCCCGGGGGCAATCGCCCCCAGGCTTGTCGGGCGGGACATGCTCGGAAGCATGAAGCGTGGCGCGGTGATCGTGGACGTCGCCATCGACCAGGGTGGCTGCTTCGAAACTTCGCATCCGACGACGCACAGCGAGCCGACCTACGAGGTCGACGGGGTGATCCACTATTGTGTGGCGAACATGCCCGGCGCGGTCCCACTCACCTCCAGCCAAGCGCTAAACAACGCGACACTTCCGTTCGGACTTGCGCTCGCCGAGAAGGGAATGATGGCGATGCAGCAGGACCCGCATCTGCGCGACGGGCTCAATGTGCACCACGGCCGTGTCACGCACCGGGCGGTCGCCAGCAGCCTGAACCTCGACTACTGCCCTGCCGAGGAAATGCTGCGCATCTGAGCACCTCTGCGTCCGCAGCTGGCCATCAACAGACGTGGCAGCCAGTGGTTGTTTGCCGGACTGTCGCAGGTGGAGAATTCTAATGCCGAAGTGGGTCTATGCCTTCGGCGGCGGCGCGGCCGAGGGTTCGGGCAGCCAGCGCGACCTGCTCGGCGGCAAGGGCGCCAACCTGGCCGAGATGGCGCAGCTCGGCCTGCCGGTGCCGCCCGGCTTCACGGTGACGACCGAAGTCTGCACCAACTTCTACGCCCACGACCGGCGATACCCCGAAACTGATCCTCCACGGGTTCCGCGCCGAGTGGGGCGCCCGGGTCTATGCCGCGGCTGTCAGCATCATCGCCACCGGGCGCTTGCATGGGCTGACCGCGTTCGGAGCGCTACGGGCCGCGCTGGCCGGGGAAGCGGTCATGCAAAGCGCTTGAGCATGCGTGAGGCGGGTGAGTAGTTACAATCTTTTTCAACGATGTTGGGGAGAAGTTGAATGCGTAAGCTCCTGCTGGCCACCGTGGCCGCACTGGGCGCCTCGATGGGAGTGGCCACTGTGGCGGACGCCCAGACGGCCAGCCCGGCGCCGGGGACCGTGGCGGTCCGCCTAAACGGCCGGTTCCGGTTCTACGGCGGGATCGTCGCTGACCGCGATGCGAACAACAACGCGGCGGGCAACTCGTCTGCGCTTCCGAACCCGACCGGGACCGTGAATGTGGCCGGGGTGGGCGCGCTGCCCGGCACCAACAAGCAATCGAGCTACGGTTTCGGCAACTATGCGCGCTTGTTTCCAGGCTTCGACGGCGTCGCCGCGAACGGCCTGAGGTACGGCGCCAGCCTTGAAATCCGGCAGGATAACAACGTCGGCGCCGGTGGCGGCACGTATGGCGGAGTCGGGGGCGCGAACCGGACGCGCTCCCTCCTGTTCTTCCGGCGGGAATGGGGCTACATCGGCACCGACCAGCTCGGCACCATCCGCCTCGGCTCGACCGACCAGCCGAGCAGCCTTTATGACCGGCAATTTTGAAGATTTCAACGACGGCGGCTTCAACGGCGACATTGGCGGCTTGGCAGCAGGCAACACCCAGCTAACCTGGCCATTCGCCGACTCTGGCGACTACTATACGACAACCAAGGCGATCTACCTGTCGCCGCAGCTTTACGGCCTCGACTTCGGCGTATCCTATGAGCCGAACACCGGCGGCCTGCTGCTGGGCGACCCCTGCAACACCTCGGCTCCGCTCGGCACCGATTTCGTCAACTCAAGTGGTGCTTACACTACTGCAACCGGTGCGAACGGCCAGGGCGTGGCCGGCCCAGGCTGCGACCGTCTCTCCTCCTCGCCGATCAACGCGGAAAGCGCCCGGCGCAAGAACACCGTGGACGCGCTGCTGCGCTACCGCGGCACGTTCGGCGCCTTCGGCGTCGCGGCCACCGGCGGCTACATCGGCGGTGGGCACGTGCTCGACAACTCCGGCCTGGCGTTCACGAACAACCCGCAGGCCGCCGGGGGAATCCGGCCCAACTTTGACGGCCTGAACGTCGGCGACTTCGGCCTTGCCGTGACCTACGGCGGCTTCAGCGTCGGCGGCAAGTATCAGTTCGGCCGCTACAACGGCCAGGTCGGCACGCTCGTCCCGAAGGGGCTGCCGGACAGCGAGGCCTGGACCGCCGGCTTCTCCTACACGGCCGGGCCGCTCATCTTCGGAGCGCATTACCTTTACAACAAGAGCGCGGGCGATGCCGCCAACGCCTTCTACGGCCGCGTGCGCACCGAGCAGGGCATCGCCGCGGGCGGAACCTACTCCCTGGCGCCGGGCCTGTCGCTGTTCGCCTCCTACCTGTATGGCGAGCGCAAGCAGAACGGCTACAACTTCATCACCGGCCAGGGCGTCACGGCCGGGTCAACGGCCGGCAACCCGTACAGCAACAAGATCGCGTCGCAGATCTTCGCGATCGGCACCGGCTTTGAATGGTGATTGCAGAGGGAAGTGTCAAAACCTGGGGCGCTACGCCGCAAGCTGGATCGGCGGGTGGCCAAACCGCCCGTCCAGCACTGCAGCCCCAGCTAAAGTGGGTGGCTCTTGTTGGGTTTCGGGGTGGTGAGGTCGGGATCGGAAAGCGGGTCTGAGAACCTCTGGTGCGCGGGCGGAAGCGGGAGTAGGTGGCCTGCTCGCGCGAGGAGCTTCTGCCATGGCCGCATCCGATCTGGTCAACTTTTCAAGCTTGCTGGACAACGCCAAGTGCTACGCGCTGGTGCGCGAGCACCGCTGGCCAGCGGGCGTGCGCTGCCCTACCTGCGAGAGCGGTGCGGTGATCCGAGACGGATGCGACGACACGCAGCGCCGCCGGCAGCGCTATCGCTGCAAGGCATGTTCGGGGCGTTTCGACGATCTCACCGGCACGGTGCTGGCCGGGCACCACCAGCCGCTGCGGGTGTGGGTGCTGTGCCTGTATTTCATGGGCTTGAACCTGTCCAACCGGCAGATCGCGGGTGAGCTGGGCCTGAACGCCTCAGACGCACAGGC
>NZ_CAXUCH010000306.1:0-4318 GCF_964249325.1 uncultured Mycobacterium sp.
GTCGATTGCCCGGCTCCTCCTCATCGCGCTGCGCGCTCTGCATCGGTCGCCGGGCCTGAGTCGATTGCCCGGCTCCTCCTCATCGCGCTGCGCGCTCTGCATCGGTCGCCGGGCCTGAGTCGATTGCCCGGCTCCTCCTCATCGCGCTGCGCGCTCTGCATCGGTCGCCGGGCCTGAGTCGATTGCCCGGCTCCTCCTCATCGCGCTGCGCGCTCTGCATCGGTCGCCGGGCTGAGACTTGGGTCGATGTATGGCCCTGCCGTAGACTCGTGCCGCCCGGCAGGGCACGCCACCTTAGCTCAGTCGGCAGAGCGGCTCACTCGTAATGAGCAGGTCAGGAGTTCGATTCTCCTAGGTGGCTCCCCGCATGTCGCTCACTGCGGCACCACGTAACCCACCGGCCCGGCCGCGATGCACACCGCCAGCGCAGCGGTGTCGGCCCGCGCGGTGATCGCATCGCCCGCGCCCGGCAGCCGGACGTAGACCCGGTTCAGTCCCGGATGCACGGGGACTTTGACGTTCGGCCCCTCCGATAGCGACAGGGTGAGCGAGCCATCGCTGTTGGCCAGGTAGTTGATCTCAGTGGTCCACTCCGCGGGCAGCAGCGGCCCGTCGAGAGCCAGCCGTGCCGGCCGGTCCGGCTCCGCGAAGTATCCGCATTGTGGCATCGGGCCGGGCACGATCGTCCGCACCCACGCCACCCGGGCGTCGACCAGCCGCCCCGAGCTGTCAAGCATCCGCAATTGCGTTGTCGCCGAGGTGAATTCGGGCCGATCTCGCAGTAATACGAACATGTGGCTGGCCAAGTTCTCCGGCCAGGCCACCCGCTGCAACACCAACGGATCGACTTCCTGGTCGAGCAGTGGCGCGGGCGCCGCCGCGCGCGCGGCGGCCAAACCAGCGCGGGCATGCTGCACATACGGCTGAGCCGGGTTGTCGCGCCAGGAGCTCAGGAACGTCGCCGTGGAATACAGGCTGCTGGCCACGAACGCCGCCGCCAAACCCGTCACCACCACCGTCCGGGGCAGGCTGGTGTCCAGCCACCGCGCGGACGGCCGGTTCGGTGCGCAGAACCCGACGGCGGCCAGCAGTGCCAGTACGACAACAAGGTCGGGGAAATACCGCAAGGTCTGGGCCAGCTCCAGGGCGGTGAACCGCGACGAACGCATCAGATAGATCGGCACCTGGCAGGCCACCGCGTAGCCGGCCGCGGTCACCCACACCAGCCCGACGCGCTGCTTGCGGATCAGCGACACCGTCAGCGCACCGACCAGCACAAGCCAGCCGAGTACCCGCACCGCCAGCGGCGGCGTGGCCCACGGTGAGGCCGGGGCCCACCGCTCCCAGTGCCACGGCCCCCCGGCCAGACCCGGCACGATGCCGTGCGTGATCGAGCGACGCAGCAGATCACCGGTCATCGACAGGTCGGTGCTCCACCGCTTCTGGTCCACCACGACCAGGTACATCACCACCCAGGCGGCGGTCAGCGCCAGCGCCGCCGTCCACAACCGAAAACCTCTGCGCCACACCGTGACCAGCGGGTCCCTGCCACCCTGCACATACCACAGCAGTGCGGCGACCGCGAGCGCGACGAATGGGATCACCGCGGCCTTCTCGAAGAACAGCAGGCCAGCCAAGTACACCAGCACACCGCTGACCGCGTAACGCTGATTGCCGGTGCGTACCAACAGGATTGCATCGGCGCACACCCAGGCCAGCGCGGCCAGCATCGGCAGCGAGTTCAGTGCTGCCGCCCACCACGCGAAACCGGGAACCCCAAGCGGGCTGAACAGCGCGAAGGTCAGCGGGATCAGCAGTACCAGCCGCCACCCCAGGATCACGTGCAGTGCACGCAGCAACGCCAAGGAGGCCAGCAGCTGCAGCACCACCAGGCTGATCGCCGGACCGATCCAGTTCAGCGGCGCCAGCCGGGTGATCGTTCCGGCCACCAAGTAGGCGGCCGGCATGACGTGGCCGTCGTGGTCGTCGAACAGATACGACGGCGACAGCAGGTTATGGGTGCCGGCCCTGCCGATCAGAATCAGGTCGTCCCAGTAGAAGTAGCCGCCGAATGCCAACACTGCGCGGATCGCCAGCGCAATGGCGATCAGCGCAGCGGCGGCCAGCGCGACCCGGGGAGCCCGTCGGTATGGTGGGCCGGTGCGTGCACTGGTCACCGGGGCTGCCGGATTCATCGGCTCGACGCTAGTCGACTGTCTGATCGCCGACGGCCACACTGTGGTCGGGCTGGACAATTTCGCCACTGGCCGCGCGACCAACATCGAACACCTGGCGGGCATTCCCGAGTTCGTCTTCGTCGAGGCCGACATCGTCACCGCCGACTTGCCCGCCATCCTCGACGAGCACCGTCCGGAGGTGGTGTTCCACCTGGCTGCCCAGATCGACGTGCGGCATTCGGTGGCCAACCCGGAGTTCGACGCCTCGGTCAACGTCGTCGGCACGATCCGGCTGGCCGAAGCTGCGCGCCGCACCGGTGTTCGCAAGATCGTCAACACCTCCTCAGGCGGATCCATCTACGGCACTCCGCCGGCCTACCCGACCAGCGAAGAGGCGCCAACCGACCCGGCGTCGCCGTATGCCGCGGGCAAGGTGGCCGCCGAGATCTACCTCAATACGTTTCGGCATCTGTACGGGCTGGAGTGCTCGCATATCGCTCCGGCCAACGTGTATGGCCCACGCCAGGATCCGCACGGTGAGGCCGGCGTGGTCGCGATCTTCGCCGAGGCACTGCTGTGCGGCAAGTCCACTAAGATCTTCGGCGACGGCGGCAACACTCGCGACTATGTCTACGTCGACGACGTGGTGGATGCGTTCGTCAAGGCGGCCGGACCGGTGGGCGGCGGCATGCGTTTCAACATCGGCACCGGCGTGGAAACCTCGGACCGCCAACTACATTCGGCAGTCGCGGCAGCGGTCGGCGGGCCCGACGAGCCGGAGTTTCACCCCCCGCGGCTAGGCGACCTACGACGCTCGTGCCTCGATATCAGCCGGGCACAACAGGTTTTGGACTGGTCTCCGCAAGTTGAACTGGAGGAGGGCGTGCGCCGCACCGTCGAGTACTTCCGGAAGGTACACGGCATTTAGCGCTCGTCAGGCGCCCGGGCGCCCTCGAGCGCGATGGCGCGAGCCAGCCGGGCGTAGCGCAATTCCAGGTCCTTGAAGCGCAGGTAAGTGCTCAGCGTGGTGAAGCTGAAAGCCATGATCAGCGCGTACAGCATCAGGTCGGTGCCACGGGCCACCCCGACCCAGTGCGCGACCACCGTGGTGTCGTTGGGCCGCAGCACGGCGTAGACAGCGGCGAACACGAACACCACGTAGCCGACTTTGACCCAGGCGCGCGACTGCGCGCTGCGCCGGGAGCGCAGCAGATAGACCAGCAGCGCAATGATCGAGAAAATCAGCAGCAGCTGAATCCAGTTCATCGCGGCATCCTCCCCCGCAAAAACCCGTCGAAGATGATGTTGACCCCGTTGAGCAGTGGCTGGCCCTTGGATTTGGAGTAGTCGGTGTAGAGCACCTCGACGGGTTCTTCGGCGACGCGCCAACCGTTTTCGGCGATCAGCATGATGAACTCGGTGGCGTGGCTCATTCCGCTCATCGTGATATCGAGCTTGTCGGCGACCTTCTTGTTGAACACCCGTAGCCCGTTGTTGGTGTCGGTCAGCCCTAGTCGGCGTCCGCGCGGGCTAAGCCACGCCGCGGTGCGCAGCACGATGCGTTTCAGCAGCGGCGGCCGGTTGCCACCCAGTCGGCCGAAGCGGGTGCCGATCACGATGTCGACGTCGCCGGCGCCGAGCCGGTCGACCATCGTGACCGCGTCCTTGACGCGGTGCTGACCGTCGCCGTCGAACGTGACGAAGACCTGCGCGCCGGGCTGGCGGCGTGCGTACTCCACACCGGTCTGGATGGCAGCGCCCTGACCGAGGTTCACCGGGTGGCGCACCACATGCGCCCCGGCGCGCAGCGCGATCTCGCCGGTGCCGTCACTGCTGCCGTCGTCCACGCAGACGACGTTGTCGAAGACCGAGCGGACCTCGGCGATCACCTCGCGGATGACGGGGGCTTCGTTGAAGGCTGGAACGACGATCCAGACGTCGGGGTAACCCATTTCGAATCCACAACTTACCCGCAGATGAACCACACGCGGTCAACCGCGCGGACGGGCAAGTGCCGCGAGGTGCACGGCGATGCCCACCAGCGGACCGCACAGCAGCGCGATCACCGTGCGGGTTTGCAACGGCAGCGGCAACAGCAGCAACAACGTCGACGCCACGGTCGCACCCACCCAGCCCAGCGC
>NZ_CAXUCH010000307.1:0-4307 GCF_964249325.1 uncultured Mycobacterium sp.
ACTCGGCTTACTACTCGGTGATCGACGACGAGTGGCCGGCGATCAGGCGCCACCTGGAGCAGCGGCTTGAGGCGCATCTCGACCGAGCTTCTTAACTGTCGGCGAATTCCCGCTGGCTGGGCCGGCGGGGATGGTGCCGCTGCCGTCGAAGTGGTAAATCGAATTCGGCGAGCCGAACTCAACCTACGAATACGACCACGGCGACGCCGACGACCCGATGGTCACGTTCGAGCTGACCGATCAGGTGCGCGAGACCATCCAGCAGACGCTGTATCGGCTGCTGGCCGGCCGTCGCAACATGTTCTTCGGCTGACTTTTCTGGCCAACAGACGCGAAAGCCGCTCGTTTCGGCCGAAATTGGAGACGGTTGCGTCTTTTCGCGCGGGCTAGGCCGGCTTGACCAGGGTGAACTGACAGACGTCTGTGTAGCCGTCGCGGAACAAGTCCGCGCAGCCGGTCAGGTATTTCATGTAGCGCTGGTAGACCTCTTCGGATTGGATCGCGATCGCCTCGTCCTTGCGGGCCTGCAGGTTCGCCGCCCAGGTGTCCAGCGTGCGCGCGTAATGCAGCCGCAGCTGCTGCTTTTTGGTGAGCGTGAAGCCCGCTTTGGTCGCGTGCTCTTCAACCACCACCGCCTGCGGCAGGTCTCCGCCGGGGAAGATCTCGTCCATGATGAATTTGAAGAACCGCAGGTGACTCATGGTGACCGGCAGCCCGCGCGCGGCGAACTCGTCGTCGGCGGGCTTGATGATGGTGTGCAGCAGCATCACCCCGCCGGGCGATAGCACCTCGTAGGCCATCTTGAAGAAGTCGTCGTAGCGGTCGCGGCCGAAGTGTTCGAACGCCCCGATCGACACGATCCGGTCCACCGGCTCGCGGAACTGCTCCCAGCCCTGCAGGCGAACCTGCTTGGAGCGCGGGTTGTCTGATTCGGCGAACTTCTGCTCGACGTGCGCGGCTTGGTTCTTGCTCAGAGTCAGGCCGATCACATTGACGTCATACTTCTCGATCGCACGCAAAAGGGTTGCGCCCCAACCACATCCAACGTCAAGCAGCGTCATACCGGGCTTCAGGCCGAGCTTGCCTAAAGACAGGTCGATCTTGGCGATCTGAGCCTCTTCCAGCGACATGTCGTCGCGCTCGAAGTAGGCGCAGCTATAGGTCTGCGTTCGGTCGAGAAAGAGCCGATAGAAGTCGTCGGAGAGGTCGTAATGTGACTGCACGTCCTCGAAGTGCGGCGTGAGATCGCGCGTCGGATCGGTAGCCCCCTGTTTCATAGCGGCCGACCCTAAGCCCCACTGCGAATCGACGCAATTGCCGCCGCCGTCGCTGCAGCGTCGGCCTCCTGACCGGCCGCCTCCCCGATCATGGTGACGACGCTGGTTACCACGGGCTTCCCGTCGGCATCGGTGACTTCGCTGCGGATCTCGGTGATCACTGTGCCGTGGGATTGGATCACCGAGTCCAGATAGGCGTCGAAATACAGCCTGTCGTTCGCCAGGATGGGCCGGTGGAACTGCAGCTTCTGGTCGCGGTGGAAGACCCGGGCGATGTTGATCGGGATGTCGAATTTGGTGAACAGTTCCAGCTGGAGGCGCCGGCCGGCGATTGCAAGAAACGTGGGCGGGGCCACCAGGCCGGGGTAGCCGTGCTCGGCGGCGGCGTCCTCGCTGAAGTGCGCAGGGTGCTCGTTTTTGACTGCGCGTGCAAACTCGCGAATCTTTTCCCGGCCGACGTCGAAGTAATCGCCGTGGCGGTAGTGCTTACCGATGATCGATTGAGCTTCTACGGGAACAGTCATTTCCGCTTCTTACTCTCCGCTCAAATTAGGGCTCAGCGGCGCAGCTTATCAGCGTGAGTGCCGCCGTGACGCCATGCGGTCGGTGCGCTTCTCGCGCGCTACCCGCGCTCGCGCCGACGCGACACGGCGGCCATGCGGTCGGTGCGCCTCTCGCGCGCTACCCGCGCTCGCGGCGACGCGACACGGCTGCAGCGAGCGCGCCTCCGGCCGCCCCCAGCGCCAGCGCCGATGGAACCCCGATCCGGGCGGCCTTGCGGGCGGTGCGAAAGTCGCGGATCTCCCACCCCCGTTCGCGCGCCAGCGCCCGCAGCTGCGGGTCGGGATTGACGGCGACCGCCGTGCCGACCAGCGACAGCAGCGGCAGGTCGTTGATGCTGTCGGAGTAGGCGGTGCACCGCTTGAGGTTCAAACCCTCACGGATGGCCAGCGAGCGCACAGCGTGGGCCTTGCCGGTGCCGTGCAGCAACTCGCCGACCAGCCTGCCGGTAAACACCCCGTCGACCGATTCGGCGACCGTGCCCAGCGCGCCGGTCAACCCCAACCGGCGGGCAATGGTGATCGCCAGCTCGTACGGGGTGGCGGTGACCAGCCACACCTGCTGGCCGGCGTCAAGATGCATCTGGGCGAGCTCACGGGTGCCCGGCCAGATCTTGTCGGCGATGATCTCGTCGTAGACCTCCTCACCAAGCGCCTCCAGCTCGGCGGTCGAGCGGCCTTCGATGAAAGCCAGCGCTTTGCGCCGGCCCGCGGCGACGTCATCACTGTTCTCTTTGCCGATGAGCTGAAACTTGGCCTGGGCGTAGATGAACCCGAGCACGTCGCGGTAGGTGAAGTACTTGCGCGCGGCCAGCCCCCGACCGAAATGCAGCAGTGACGAGCCCTGCACCAAGGTGTTGTCGACGTCGAAGAATGCGGCCGCGGTCAGGTCGACGGGCGGCTGAATGTCGGCGGTGGTGTCGGCGCGCAGCTCGTCGAGCGCGCGCTGGGCGCTGGCGTCACCGCCCAGCGCTTCGAGGTCGACACGGCCAGAACCCGTGCTGTCTGCTTCACCGGAAGCCACCGTCAACCTCCTTCCGCCGCACTGGCACATCGCCGCTTCAACCCTATCTGGCCTGCGGGTACACCGGGTGTCACCGTTAGCGGTGCCACACTGGTGCCGTGAGCCGTCACCGAGTGGAGTTGCTGACCCGGGCCGGCTGTCTGATCTGTGCGCGGGTGTACGACCAGCTGGCCGAGCTTGCCACCGAACTGGGCTTCGAGCTTGCCGCGACTGACGTCGACACCGCCGCGGCGGCCGGCAACCCCGGGCTGCGCGCGGAGTTCGGCGACCGGCTACCGGTGGTCCTGCTTGACGGTCGCGAACATAGCTATTGGGAGGTCGACGAAGATCGCCTGCGCGCAGATCTCGCTTGACCGGGTGGGGCGGTGGGCAAATTTGGTAGCACAACTGTTAGACGTTTACCGTAGAAGGCAGTTCGTTGGCGAAAGCAAGGGAGCAGGCCAGGTGATGCTGCCGTGAGCGTCCTGCTCTTCGGGGTTTCACACCGCAGTGCGCCGGTTTCGGTTCTAGAACAGCTGAGCACCGACGAATCTGACCAGATCAAGATCACCGACAGGGTATTGCAGTCTCCGCTGGTGACCGAGGCGATGGTGCTGTCCACCTGTAATCGGGTCGAGGTCTACGCCGTGGTGGACGCCTTCCACGGCGGGTTGGCCGTGATCGGGCAGGTGCTCGCCGACCACTCCGGCATGTCGCTGGGCGACCTGACCAAATACGCCTACGTCCGCTACAGCGAGGCCGCCGTCGAGCATCTGTTCGCGGTGGCCAGCGGCCTGGATTCGGCGGTGATCGGCGAACAGCAGGTGCTCGGTCAGGTGCGACGGGCCTATGCCACCGCCGAGGCCAACCGCACAGTGGGCCGAGTGCTGCACGAGCTGGCGCAGCGCGCGCTGGCGGTGGGCAAGCGGGTGCACTCCGAAACCGCGATCGATGCCGCCGGCGCGTCGGTGGTCTCGGTCGCGCTGGGCATGGCCGACAGCAAGCTGGCAGGGCTGCAAGGCAAGACCGCCGCGGTGATCGGCGCCGGTGCGATGGGCGCCCTGTCGGCGGGGCATCTGACTTGCGCCGGCATCGGACATGTCCATGTGGTCAACCGCTCGCTGCCGCGGGCCCAGCGACTGGCCCGCAAGATACGCGACGCGGGCACGCAGGCCGAAGCAATGGGACTGGACCGGCTGCCCGCCGCGCTGGCCGACGCCGACGTCGTGGTCAGCTGCACCGGCGCGGTGCGCCCAGTGGTGTCGCTGGCTGACGTCTACCACGCCCTGGCCCCTCTGCACCGTGACGAAGCCGCCCAGCCGCTGGTTATCTGCGACCTCGGCATGCCGCGCGATGTCGACCCGGCGGTGGCCGGGCTGCCGGGCGTCCTCCATGGTGCGTACTCGGCGATCATGCAGGACGAGGACGGGCAGATCCAGGAAGCGCACTCGATCAGCGCCGGGCTCG
>NZ_CAXUCH010000308.1:0-4272 GCF_964249325.1 uncultured Mycobacterium sp.
TCGCTGACCGACACGTCCGGTGATTCGGCGTGGGTGTGCGTGCGGGGGACACCCAACGAGCAGGTCGACGGGCAGCTGTTGTACATCGATTTCGGCTGCGAGCCCTCGCGTCCGCAGTCGTCGTGCAGCTACATGGTCAACACGGTGTCGGTGACGCCGGGATGGGCGGGCAAGACCGCGGGCGGCAAGGATGAATGGCTACAGCACCGCGTGGTGTCCAAGCTGCAATACAACTTCTTCAACGGCAGCGAACTCGTGGATATCTTCAGCCAGGACACCGGTAACGTGCACGGCCCGAAAACGACACCGCTGCCGCACCAGGTGCTGGCCTCGCGGGTGACCGTGATCATCCGGCAGACCTCACGCCCGCCCGCCTCACCATCGCCAATGAGCAGCCCCGGCCCCAGCGTGGGTGATCTCGCACCAGGCTGGGCAGACCCGGTACCCGCGGAAAGCGGCGCCTCGACACCCGAGGTGACCGAGGCTCCCGTGCCTGCGGCATCGCCGACAGCCGCGGCAAGCGACCCGGTAGACGCGACATTCGCGATGAGCGCGATGGCTTTCTTTGGACACCAACCGAGTTAAGGACAGCTCACCCATGCAGTTGTCAAGGACGTGGCGGCGCCGGCTGGCCCGCGGCGGCGGCTACGTCCGCGCAGCGAGTCGGGCCGCGGTGGTGGTGGCGGCGGTAATCGGATTGGCGGCGGGCTTCAAAGTGTTCTGCGTGTCGCAGCATCCCAACCCCGCCGATGTGGCCTCGATCGCCACCCGGGTGGACAACCAGCGCGACGCGGCCGGCCAGTTCGCCGCAGACTTCGTCGCCGCGGTATTGACCACTCCAAGCGCGCATCGTGCTGCGCTGCAACGGTTTATCACTTTGAGCTCGGATGCGGCCCCGCCGGTGCCGGCAGCGTCGACGACGCCACCGGCGGTGATCGGCACCCCGAAAGTGTGGTCGGTGATCCCGGCCGGCTCCGTGGGCGGTGCGGACGTGTACTCGGTGACCGTCGCGGTGCAACAGCGCCCGTACGCCTCGGCCGACGCCACCCGCGCCTTCTACCGGGTAGCGGTATCGGTGTGGAACTATCAGCCCCGCGCGCTGGACATGCCCACGCCCATCAGCGATCCGGGGCCCGGCGCCGACCTCAAGATCACCTATGGGCATCCGCTGGACACCAACAGCCCGGTTTACGCGGTGGTCGCGGGATTCATCAGAACCTACCTGACCGCCACCACCGGCCTAGACCGCTACGTGGTGGCCGGCTCGTGGCTCAAACCGATCGGCGACTACCGCAGCGCGACCGTAAAGACGGCCGAGACAGACCGGGAAATCGGTGGCAACCTGAAGCCCGGAACGCAGATCCATGTGCGGGCCAGCATCCTCGCCCAAACCTCACAATTTGCCACCGTCGACTTCTCCTGCCCGCTGACCGTCGAAAACAGCGGCGGCACTTGGATGATCGCAGACATCGATCTCATCCCCCACATAAACAGCGAAACAGACGCTCAACCGGTCGGCGCCCCGCATGGCTGAAACCTAAAGGAGTCGGGATGAATGAGAAACTGACATTAGCGGGGACCACCAACTTGGCCCTGGGTGATTTGTTCACATCAGGAACTGCGCTGGCCTATTCCGTCGAAGGATTTCTCGCCGTCGTCGGACTGGTGATCGGAACGGTGGCGGCCATTCAGCGCCACAGCAAAGAGGGTGCCGGGTCGGGCATCACCTCCCAGATCGGGGCGATCGTCTTCGCGGTGCTGATCTTCCTATCGGCCGGAATCGCCGCCGCAGTGACCCACGAGTTCAACAACCACGGCATCCGCAACAGCGTCAACGTACCCAACCCGTGGGGCCAGTGATGGCTGACGACTCGCCGGCCAAGGTCTATTCCGACCAGCGCGACCTTCCGATTTACCTCGGCGACTCCGGAGACGGATTTACCTTGCCGCTCAAGGAGAAATGGCGCGCGCCCGACGCGTTCGCCGCGGTCATCGGATTCGTGGCGACCGGATCGGCGGTCACCGCCAACCTCACCAGCGGCAACGCACTGAGCATCCTGGCGATCGGCGCCGCGTTGACAGCAGCCGCGGTGTGTCTGTTATCCAAGCTGCCGCACGGGCGCCCGTCATTGGCGACCCGTGCCCGATGGTGGTGGCACAACGCCCATCCCAGGGTGGCGTGTTCACACCCGCGGCGTGGCGGTAACCACGACTACACATCATGACTGCCTCGGTGTATGCGCCGCTGCAGGTCATCGGCAACCTGCGCTTCACCGCCGGCGGCGTCTACGCCGACTACCTAATGTCGGGGCTGCCGTTTATCTTTTCGGCCGCAGATTGGCAAAAGAAGGTAGCCGACACCCACGCCGAGCTGTGGCGCACTCTGCCGTCCGGCGCACTGCTCAGTGGCCTGACCACCCCGGTGGCCACCCGAAACATCGTCCGCCGCATGCTGTTTGCCCACCCCGCTCTGCACCGGCGCCAGGTGTTGCAGGAGCAGCCGATTCCCGCTGCGGCCGAGCCGTGGATCGCCCATTGCCGCACGTGGGAGCCCGTCGTAGCCCGCGCGGGCGCGCGCCGGCGCATCTACTGGTTGAGCCTTCCGCTGCACTACGGTGTGGCCGGCGGCACCCAAAGCGGTGTATGGCGACGCAGGTTCGACGCTGTCGTGGGCCGCGACAAAGACACCGACGAGTCGGTCGGGCGCTACCGGCAGCTGGCGGCAACGATGGTGGCGGGCCTGCCGCCGGCGCTCTTCGTCAAACCGGCCAGCGTCGAACAGATCTGGTGGCACTGGAACTACACCGCCAGCCGCGGGGTGTGGCCGTATCCGCTGCCCACCGAGCGCTACGACCCGCACGCTCAGCTGCCCGGCTCGGCGTTTAGCCCGGTGTGGTTCGACGAATCAGCGGCCGACCTGCGCGGCCGCCGCTGGCGCGCCGCCCGCAGCGACACAGACGTGTTCGTGCGCACCTACCGCGACAACGATGACGGCGTGCCCGACTCGTATCAGGCGCTGGTCGGGATCGAAAGCTTCCCCGACGCCGGCATCGCCTGGCCCAAGGCCACCCTGTTCAAGGTCCTCGACGACCTCACCACCGCGGCCACCACACTGGACTGGACGATCCACTTCACCTTCGACACCGCCGAAACGGCCGTATCGATCGCCCACAACGTCATCACCAACATCAAAGACCAGGCCCGCCAACGCGGCCGCCACGCGCTCAGCGACGACGAACTGATCCGAAAACTGGCCTCGGGCAAGGAACTTGCCTCCGAGCTGAAACGCGGCAGCGCCGAACGGGGGGTTAACCCGGCGGTGGTGCTGGCCGCCGCGGGAGCCGATCCGCAGCCTGTCAACACCGCGCTCGCAGAAGTGCTGCGCCGCTACCGCAGCCAAAACCTCGGACTCACCCGCCGACGCGGCAGCCAAACCACGCTGTGGCGGTCATTCAACCCGGGCACCGAGCAGACCGCGGCGCTACACGAGCTGCGCAACCCCAGCACCACTGCGCGGTTCGCCAAGTTCGTTCCGCTGCTGGCCGCCCGGCTGGGCAACAACGTCGGTGTGCCGCTAGGGCTCAACATCACCAGTCCGGGGCTGCGCGATGTGGTGCTGCTGGACCTGCTCAACGCACCCGCGCGAGACAACCCCGCCAATCTTGTTATCGGCGGCTCGCCCGGGCGCGGAAAATCATACTGCGCCAAGAATTTGGTCCGCGCCTGGCTGATGATGGGTTGCGGCGTACACCTGATCGACCCGACGGCGGCGCGCGAACACGAGCGCGCCTTATCGGATTTCGACGACGACAACAAAACGGTGATCGACCCGAAACAACCAAGATTCAGCCTCGACGGACTGCGTATCTTCCCATTCGAGGAAGCCGCCGAGCGCACGATCGACCACCTGCTGCCGCAATTAGGTTTTGCGCCGATCAGTCCTGAGGCGTCGCGGCTCAAAGCGGTGCTGTCCCCAGAATCGCGCCACACCAACGGAATCGGCAGCACCACCGGGCTGATCAGCTACCTGCGCGGCCGGAGTAGCAGTGTCGACGACGCGTTGCTGATCGCACTGGAGGGGCTGCGCGCTGAACGGTTGCTGCGTCCCATGTTCGACGAAACGCTGCCCCCGCCGCAATTGGGTAAGCAATGCGTCATCTGGAACTTCGGCGGCCTGGCGTTGCCCACCGTCACCGAGGAATATCAGGCCCACCTACACCACCAGACAACCCCAAGCCAGCGGGCCGCCCAAGCCCTCTACGGGATGGCCGC
>NZ_CAXUCH010000309.1:0-4240 GCF_964249325.1 uncultured Mycobacterium sp.
CGACAATGCCCCACGCACCACCCATGACTTGACACCACCTACAGCCAGCTAGTCAGATTCCTGGGACGAGTGCCGTCCGTAGCTGGGCGGTTCGTCGAAGTCGCCGCGGTAATGCCGGTTGCGCGGCGGACCGTCACCCCGGACCTGGTGGCGCGCCGAACGGCCCTGCCAAAATCGCTCCGACCAGGAGACCTCGTCGTCCGATTGCGAGTGCGCCCGGCCCGCATGGGTGGGGCGGCTCGCAGGCGGCGGGAAGGGATCGTCGCCGCGCCTCTGCCACGTCGACTCCTCAGAGCCGTGGTATTGCCCGGTCCGGCTGCTTACGTCGGCATGCGGACCATAGCCGGCAGTGCCGTAGGTGTCGTCGATCTCATCGACAAACCGGTCGGCCGAACGCGACTCCGTCACCGAAGGTTCGGCGAGCGGACGCAACAGCTGGCGGTCATCCAGGTAAGACCCGTTGTGAGCAAACCCAATTGGTTCTGCTCGCGACGCCGGGTCAGGCGCGTCACGCCCGCCGTGCTTGGATCCGACCGGATTGGTGTGCCGCACGGATAACGGTTGCGAATGTTCGACGCGAGGCTTCAGCGGCTCGGTGTCGTCTTCGTCGTAGCCGGCCGGTTGGTCCCAGAGTTCTGGTTTTCGAGCAATCGTGTACTCGACGTAGTCATCGTCGTCGTAGTCATCGCCCACCACGTGGTCATCCGCCACGACGGGAACGCGCGCGGGTCGATCGCCGACACCGGCGGGCAACCGGTCGCGCGCCCGGCCCGTCTCACCGACACCCTGCACGCCGAAGCCGACCATAAAGAGCGCCGCTCCCACACCGAACAGCGCGATGAACGCCGGCAGCAGCATTGACTGCGACATCGCGGCAGCGAACGGTTCGCGCAGAAACGCCGGCAGTAGCAACGCCGCCCCCTCCGGCCCCGGTGGAGACCCGCCGTCGGGCATCGGTGGCATTTCGGCGGTGATCCGCCAGGTCATGAAAGCGGCGATGCCGGCGCTGCCGAGCACGGCGCCAACGAGCCGGGTCGCGTTGAATACGCCGGAGCCGGCGCCGGCCACGTGCGGCGGCAGGTTGCGGGTCGCGGTCGCGGCCAGCGGCTGCCAGACGAAAGCCATCCCGACGCCCATCGCAGTGAACGGCAACACCAGCCGCCAAATCGGCGTGGTCGGCGTCATCTCGATCGAAAGCCACGTCAGCCCGATAGCCAACATCGAGAAGCCGAAACCAACCACCGGCCGGGGGTGGTAGTTGTCGACGATCTTGCCCACCGCTGGGGCCAGCAGGCCGCTGACGATCGCCATCGGCGCGGTGAGCAGCGCCGAGCGAGTCGGCGACAGGCCGCACACCGCCTGGGCATAGAACATCAGCGGCAGGATCATCGCCGTCGCCGCGAACCCGATCACCGCCACCGCTAAATTGGCCAGACTGAAGTCGCGGTCCCGGAAGATATCAAGCGGTATGAGCGGTTCGCCGGTGTTGATCGACTGCCAGTAGACGAACATCACCATGAAGCCGATCCCGGCGACGATTACTGCCCATATCCACGGCGCCCAGCCGCCGGCCTGGCCCTGCTGCAAGCCGAAGACGACGAGGAACATGCCGGCGCCAGACAATCCCACGCCGACCAGGTCGAACCGGTGATCGTTGGTGGGAAGCACCGGGATCAACCAGACCGCCAACGCCATCCCGATGATGCCGATCGGCACGTTGACGAAAAAGATCCACTCCCAACCGAGTCCGTCGACCAGCACACCGCCGGCCAGCGGCCCGACCAGGGTGGCGACTCCGGCGGTGGCGCCCCACAGGCTCATCGCCATACCGCGACGCTCGGACGGGAAGATCCGGGTGATCATCGAGAGCGTTTGCGGGGTCAGCAATGCGGCGCCGATGCCCTGAACCACTCGGGCGCCGATCAGCATGCCGATACTGCCCGACAGGCCGCACCACAACGACGCGGCGGTGAACACCGCTAGTCCGATCAGGTAGAGGGTCTTGGGGCCGAACCGGTCGCCGAGGCGGCCCGCCACCAGCAACGGCACCGCGTAGGCCAACAGGTAGGCGCTGGTCACCCAGATCACCGTGTCGTAGCCGGTGCCCAGCTTGGCCATGATGCTGGGATTGGCGACCGCGACGATCGTGGAGTCGACCAGGATCATGAAAAAGCCGACGATCATCGCCCACAACGCGTGCCACGGGTTCATATGCGGATGCTTTTGGCGCTTCGCCGCGATCCCGCGTCCGGCTCCGCCGACGCGCACCCGACTCGCCGGCGCGGTCATGTCTCCGCCCCGCTTTCGCTATCCGCGCTGACGTCGAGCCGGATGGCGTGTTGCCGGGCGGCGTCACCGGATTCCAGCGACGATGCGAACACTCGCAACCAGGCGACCTGAGCTCCAATAGTGGCCAGCAAGTAATCCAACGCGACGACGCTGACCGCGGCATTGGCGTCGCGTAGCGCCACCATCTCCGCAACATCGGCCTCCAACGCGGCCATGCGGCTGGTCACCGCGTCCGCCGCGGTATCGGCATCGAGATTGTGTATTTCGGCAAGCGCGGTGACGAACTGCGGGAACTCGTTGGTTGGGGTGGCCACCAATTCGCGTACCCGATCGGTGAGCGCCTCAACACCGGCGTCGGTGATTTCATAGATCGCCCGCTCCGGCCGATTTCCGTGCCGGCTCGTCGCCGACCGCGGATCAGTTTCTCCTCGGCCAAGCGATCGACGACGTGATAGAGCGACCCTGGCCGGACCTTGACGATGCGGTCCGCCTGGCGGTCCACCAGGGTCTGGAACATCTGGTAGCCGTGCATGGGACGATCCCGCAGCAGTGCCAATACAGCGACACCGAGCGGTGTCAATCGGTAGGGCATCGCGGCTCCTCCTGCCGCCGTTCCGCGGCGCGCATCGTCGCCGAACGGAGCGGATTATCCCGAGCGGAGTAATCGCTGCGAGGCTACGTGGCCGACCTTGGTCAAGACAACTCCCCCATGCGCCGAGGGCGTGCACAGCGGACTTGCCGCCGTTCAGGCAGTTCGGCAAACGGCGCTAGCCTGGAAGACGCCATGCGTGCCGGCGCAAGAACCGGGCCAGATTTGGAGGGACTATGAGCGCACGACGGGCCGGGCCAACGCCGCATCCGTTGTCGGCTACCCCAACTGATCGACCGAAGGCTTCCGCGCGCGCACTAGCGCAGGTCATCGAACGAAGCTCGCGGGTGCAGGGTCCTGCCGCCAAGGCCTACGTGGAGCGGCTGCGCCGCGCCAAGCCTGACGCCACGCCGGCACAGATCGTCGCCAAGCTGGAGAAACGTTACCTGGCAGCGGTCACGGGCAGCGGCGCCGCGGTGGGTTCGACGGCGGCCTTCCCCGGCATCGGCACGCTAGCAGCGCTGTCTGCGGCCGCGGGCGAGACCGTGGTGTTTCTCGAGGCCACTGCCGTCTTCGTGCTGGCACTTGCTGACGTATACGGCGTTCCCGCCGAACACCGCGAACGCCGCCGCGCGCTGGTGCTGGCCGTGTTGGTTGGCGACGACAGCAAGCGCGCCCTCGCCGAGCTGATTGGTCCGGGCCGCACCAGCGGCGCCTGGCTGACCGAGGGCGTGGCGTCGCTGCCGCTGCCTGCGGTATCGCAGCTGAATTCGCGGCTGCTCAAGTACGTGGTCCGGCGCTATACACTGCGGCGCAGCGCACTGATGCTCGGCAAGATGCTGCCGGTCGGCATCGGCGCCGTGATTGGTGGCGTCGGCAACCGGGTGGCCGGCAAGAAGGTCGTCCGCAACGCCCGCAAAGCGTTCGGTCCCCCACCCGCCCGCTGGCCGGTCACCGTGCACCTGCTGCCGCACGTGCGCGACATCGGCTAGCCGCCACGGCCCCAGGAGAGCTCACCGTTTTGCCGTGCCTGGCGGATTGGTTGCGAAGGGTTAGCCTTTATGGGGCGGAAACAGTCAAAACCGTCGCAGGTCCGCAGATGCGCCGCTGCCGCGGGCGCACCAGATGGCAAGCGTCAGGGCGTGCGCTTGCCGAGCAGAGGAATCGAGGCGAGCAGCTGCAGTGAGCAGTACGAGTTCACCATTCGGCCAAAACGAATGGTTGGTCGAGGAGATGTACCGCAAATTTCGCGACGACCCCTCCTCGGTCGACCCGAGTTGGCACGAGTTTTTGGTCGACTACAACCCAGAACCCCCTGTTGAGGCGCCGACCGCGACTGACGGGTCGCCGACAGCGTCGGCC
>NZ_CAXUCH010000310.1:0-4216 GCF_964249325.1 uncultured Mycobacterium sp.
GCATTGTGCTCGATCGCCGTTCGGGTGGCCGGCTGATCGACGCGTGGGCGGGTGCGACGCTGGTGCGGGTGGGTCCCCGCGGCTACCGTGAGCTGATCCTGCTGCACGGGCTGACCGAAACGGCGCTGCTGCCGTCGGATCCCGGCTCCACCACCGATGCCGGCATCATCCTTGACGACCATCATCCACGCCGGATCCGATACGGCCCGAGAGGCGAGCACACCAAGCTCTACCGACCGCACAAGTTCTACGACATAAACAGCCCGCGCGGCTACGTGCGTTGCCTGGTGCGCAGCGACAACGGCTGCGACCATGCCCGACTGCTGGAGGTCACCGCCACCGAGGACGGCGTCGTCTATCAGGTGGTGGCCGAGCGCCCGGATTGCGATCTGGACGAATTCATCGTCAGCGACGACCTCAGCACGGTTGCGTTGTTGTGGAACCTGCACGGACGCATCGAATTACAGATGATGTCGTTTGTCGACCACACCCTGCTCGAACCGATTCCACTGCCGGCGCCGGTGGCCGGCGAGCTGTCGATCAGCGCCAGCGGCTCGATGGTCGCGCTGACCGTCGAGGGCCCATCGATGCCGCGGACGGTCGAACTGGTCGATCCGCGATCTCGGGAATGGGTACGCATCGACCGCGAACCCAGCCGCGGACCGGTGGCTGCCGGCAGCCCAGGCCCCACGCTGGAGACGATCACCGCCCGCGACGGGCTGACGTTTACCGGCTGGTTGTACCGGCCGCCGAAACAGGTACCACACGCCGGAGCACTGCTGTTTCTGCACGGCGGCCCGGAAGGACAAGCCAGGCCTGGCTATAACGAGCTGTTTCCCGAACTGCTCAACGCCGGCGTCACGGTGTTTGCCCCCAACTTCCGCGGCTCGGGCGGGTTCGGCAGGGCATTCATGCATGCCGACGACAAGGAGAAACGCTTCGCCGCCATCGACGACGTCGCCGATTGCGTGCGGTTTCTGGTCGACGCCGGCCTGGCCGACGAGAACCGGATCGCGTGCGCAGGCTGGTCCTACGGCGGCTTTTTGACGCTGGCCGCGTTGACGTTTCACCCCAGGCTTTTCGCCGCGGGCATCAGCATCTGCGGGATGAGCGACCTGTCCACGTTCTACCGCGACACCGAACCGTGGATCGCCCAGGCCGCGTTTTCGGAGTACGGCCACCCGGTCAACGACCGCGAATTGTTCGCGCAACTGTCGCCGCTGCGTCACGTCGATGCGCTGACGGCGCCGCTTTTGGTCGTGCACGGCGCCAACGACACCAATGTGCCGCCGAGCGAATCCGAGCAGATCGTTGAGGCGCTGCGGGAGCGAGGCCGCACCGTGCGCTATTTGCGCTTCGACGACGACGGACACGAGATCGCCAAACGGGAAAACCGGGTAGCGCTAATGGACGCCATCGCAGACTGGCTCACCGACGCCTTCGCGACGGCCCCGGTAACCCCGCTACTCGTCGTAGAAGCGAAGGAGTAACGACGCTCACCGCAGCGGAGAGGCGATACTGACCGATGCCCAGCACCGACTTTCACCCTGACCTTCGCACCATTGCCCGTCTCGCCCCCCGGACCTTGGTCACCCCGCGGACCCTACCGCTGATGCGGCGGGCGCTGAAGCTGCGGACTATCGGCCATCGCCACGACGTCGAAGTGCTCACGTTGGAATCAGGAGCCGGCGTGCGGCTACACCGGCCGGCCGGGGTCATCGAACCCGCCCCGGCGCTGCTGTGGATTCACGGCGGCGGGTATGTCATGGGCATTGCCCAGCAGGACGATGGGCTGTGCCAGCGCTTTACTCGCCAGCTGGGCATCACCGTCGCCGCGGTGGATTACCGGCTTGCGCCCGAACATCCCTATCCAGCGCCGCTGGAAGATTGCTATTCGGCGTTGACGTGGCTGAGCGGATTGCCCGCAGTGGATCCTGCGCGGGTGGCGATCGGCGGCGCCAGCGCCGGTGGCGGGCTGGCGGCGGCGCTCGCACTGCTGGCCCGTGACCGCGGCGAGGTCAGCCCGGTACTACAAGTGTTGGCCTACCCGATGCTCGACGACCGCCCCTCGGCGAGCCCGAAAAACGTCAGCTACCGGCTGTGGAGCCCGAGCAGCAACCGCTTCGGTTGGGCGGCGTACCTCGCCGGCGCCGATCCAGTTCTCGCAGTGCCGGCACGCCGCGACGATCTAAGCGGGCTCCCGCCGGCGTGGATCGGCGTCGGCACCCAGGATTTGTTCCATGACGAGGATCTCGCCTATGCCGAGCGTCTCACTCGCGCCGGGGTGCCATGCCATGTCGAAGTCGTGCCGGGCGCATTCCACGGCTTCGACCTGTTGCTACCGAGAGCGCAAGTATCGCGGGAGTTTTTCGCCAGCCAGTGCGCGTGTTTGCGTAAAGCGTTCACCTCCGACAGTGCACCACCACCCCGCTGACAATGGTGGCGGCGATCATCTCGGCGTCGAGTTCGGCCAGCGCCGTGTTCGGCGGCACGCTGAGAATGCACAAATCTGCGGCTTGTCCCGGTTCGACGGCGCGTGGTTGCGCGGGCTCGCCGGCCCGTCCCAAGAACATCGTCAAAGCCGTTCGCGCCGTTATACATTCGCTCGGGTTGAGAACGGCGCCGCTGGGCGTGGTGCGGTGCACCGCGGCACGCATAGCCGCCCACGGGTCGTCGCCGCCGAACGGCATATCGGTGGATAACGCTACGGCGACACCGGCATTGATGAGCGATGCCACCCGCCACAGCTGGTCATGCTCGGCGACGGGGACTTCAGCGAGGTAGTGATCGCCGCGCTCGGCGACGAAGTTGGGTTGGGTCACCACGATCACGCCGAGCTCGGCCAGCTCGCCCAGGGAATCAGGCGGCACCACCGCCGCATGCTCGATGCGGTCGCCCGGGCGGGCGCCGGCTTGGCGCAGCGCTGCGATCGCCACCACCAGCTGCGCGGCGGTCACACAGTGGATGGCGACCGTACCGTCGTTGCGGTGGCGCTCGGCGATCCAGCCGGCCAGCGCGTCGAGGTCAAGGCTGTCGTCGTGCAGGATGCGCTTGCCGGGCGCCAGACAATGCACATGTTGCAGCAATTTCCCGCGCCGGTGCAGTTCGGTCAACGTCACGATGTCGCCGACCCCAAGATCCGGTGTGGCGTCGGTGACGCCGGTGACGCCGTAGCGAGCCAGTCGGCTGCTGAGCGGGGCCAAGTTGATTTCGCGGCGCCCCAGCGCATCTGACCACTCGGGGTCCGCGCTGCGCAACCGGCCGTCGGGGTGATCGGCCAACCCGACCGCGCTCAGGGCCGCCGAGTTGAGGATCCACAGCACCCCGCTGCGATGCTGTACGCGCACCGGCACCGGCGGGGAGATGGTGTCGAGCACCGTCCGATCCAGCGGGCCGGCGCACGAATCGTCGTAGCCCACCGCGCGTATCCACCCGTCGCTGCCGACTTGTGCGGTGGTCAACGTGTGGGCCAAGTCGTCGCGGTCACGCACCTGCGGTGGCCCGACCCGCACCGAATCCTCCGCGGCAGCAGCCGAATACAAGTGCACGTGGTGGTCGTGCAGTCCGGGCAGCACGGTTCCGCCGCCCGCGTCGAACACGTCCTCGCCGCGCCGTGGCGTTAACTTGTCGCCGACTTCCTCGATCTGCGCCCCAACCCGGACGTCGACCGCTGCGCCGTCGAGCGGGGTGGCGCGCTGGATCAGCACGGCGCACAGAGCCTTTCGGCGACGATGTGCCGCACTGCGGCGTTGTCGGCGCCCAACGGTGGCGCCGGCAGACTTGGCGGCGGCGGCTGCGGCGCTGCGACAGGTGTAGCGCCGGTCGACGATTCCCGCGGCAGTGCGGCGTAGGTCGCGGCGACCGCCGCCATCGACACCTCGATCACCTCACCGCCGCCGCGGTACAGTGACTGCGCCGCTGCGCGCGCGGCTTCCAGCCCGCTGAGCGGGTCGGCGATGGCGTCGCCGCAGAACACCGGTCGCTCGCCGGCTGAGCCGACGAGCCCGCCGCCGACCGCCGCGTCGTCACCGAACGCCGCTCGGTCGGGCTGATCGCGGTACCCGTTGATGCGCAGCCACACCCGTCCCGGCCGGGCCGGTACGTCGTCGGCGCTCAAGTGGCGCCGCTGCAGCCCGGCTGGGCGCGATGCTTCGATGACGACGTCGGCCGCTGACAGCAGCTGCCGCAGCTCGTCGGCGCCGTTGTCGAAATCCAC
>NZ_CAXUCH010000311.1:0-4129 GCF_964249325.1 uncultured Mycobacterium sp.
CGCTCGCCGTCACCGCACCAGCACCCAGCGGTCCATGTTCCAGCCAGCGCCCCAGCGGGTCGGGTTGCTGGTCACGGCATACATCTTCTTCGACGTGACCAGCGTGCGCTGTTGGCGGTACAGCGGCAGCGTCGGCATGTCGGCCCACAGCACCGCCGCACCGTCGCCCAGCAGCCGCGCGAGGTCTGCAGGGTCGGCGGAGACGGCCTGTGCGCTGATGATGCCGTCGACTTGACTGTTGCGGTACCCGGACAGGTTGTTGCCGGTGCCGCTGAACAGGTCGTAGCCGTCCATCGCGGACGATCCGGTCGACCCGCTTCCGGTGGCGCCGCCGGTGCTGGCCAGCAACGCGTCGATCTGGCCCCCTTTGAGCGTCTGCGGGCCGGTGGCAGGTGCGGTGGCGTCGGAGACTGCGATGCCGGCCGGTGCGCAGGCTTTGGCGATGGCCCCGACGATGGCGGCCAGCCGCGCGTTGGGCGCCCGGTAGCCGATGCGCACGGGCAGCGGCGAACCACCCAGCTCGTTTCGGGCGGCGTCGGGACTGGACCGGGTGAACGGCGCGGCCGCCGGGGCGGCGCTCTCGGCCTCCCCCAGGGCATCGTCGGTGGCGGTGTGCAGCCGCGCGTTGGCGATCGGCACGGCGGCGTCGCGCGCGATCACGTCGCGCGGCGTGCACATCGCGAGCGCGCGGCGGGCCCGGGTCTGCGACAGCGGACCAAGTGGGGAAAAGATCAACTGCTGGATGCCGCCCGACGCTGAGTCGGTGCGCTGGTAGGTGTCCGGGGTGATCAGCGATCCCGACGATCCGGCCGCGACGTCGACGACGTCGACGGACTTGTTGTTGATCCGGTCTTGAATGTCGGCCTCCTGCGGCCACACCGTGACCCGCCTGGTGACGGGCTTGGTGCCCCACCAGCGGTCATTGGCGACGAGCACCACCGCGCCGCCCTGAAGCACCGATTCGATCTTGTACGGTCCCGACGACGGGAAGTGCCTCAAGTCGAGCCCTGGCTTGAGGTCCCACGTCGTGTTCCATACCTGGGCGATGCGGTCCACGACCGGCATGTTGTTGGTCTGGAGTGCGGCGGTCACATTAGCTTCTGGGACGCCCAACTCGTCGGCGATCACGTGCGACGGCATCAGCGACGTCGCCGTGAACAGCTGGCTGTAGTCGACGGCGTTGCGGTCCGGGGCAAACGACACGCGCGCCTTCTTTTGTCCCGGGTGGCAGTCGACGTTGGCGATGTCGATGTGCCCGGCGCGGTTGGCGGCGTCGAAACCGGGGAACCGGCCGGACTGCGCGGCCCAGGCCAGCACCAGGTCGTCACAGGTGACTGGCCTGCCGTCGGAGTACACGGCGTTGTCGGCGATTTGGTAGTCCAAGACTAGCGGCGCACCGCCGACCACCGAGACGGTGCCGAAGTCGTGGTCGGCGACCACCTGCCCGTCCGGTCCGTGGTAGCCGAAGCCGGTGAGGGTGCGGGCGAACGCCTGCGCTGCGGCCGACGCGGCACCGTTGACGGTGTTGGCGTTGTAGCTGACCAGCGTGCCGTCGACCGCGTAGTCGATCTGCCCGGCGGCGCTGCCCGCGCACGCCGTCAGCATCGCCGGGCCAGCAGCCACCAGTGTCGCCGCCAGCGAGACCGTGGCCGCGCGCCGACACCAGAAGGCCATCGGGGCTATCGCTTGTTCCGCTTGCCGGTGGGCCGCCGCTGGCTACCGGTGGGCCGCACCGGGCGCGCGCCCGGTGCGGGTTTGCTTGGCGCCGGCTTGCTGTGAGCGGCCGCGGCTGCGGTGACCTCCTGCGGCGACTCCGGTGATTCCGCCGCGGATTCGGTTGCTGCCCCGGCTTTTTCCAGCTCCTTGCCCCGCGAGGGATCGCGGCGCCGCAGCACCCGACGGGTGTGGCCGCGCACCAGTTCGGTGCGTTCGCGAAGGGTCACCAGCAGCGGGGTCGCGAAGAAGATCGACGAATAGGTGCCGACGAGGATGCCGACCAGCTGTACCAGCGCCAAGTCCTTGAGGGTGCCAACCCCCAGCAGCCATACCGCCACCACCAGCAGGGCGATCACCGGCAGCACCGAAATCAAGCTGGTGTTGATCGAGCGCATGAAGGTCTGGTTGACCGCCAGATTGGCCTGCTCGGCGAAGGTGCGCCGCGTGGTGTGCTGGAAACCGTGGGTGTTCTCCTCGACCTTGTCGAACACGATGACCGTGTCGTAGAGCGAGAAACCCAGGATGGTCAGCCAGCCGATCACCGTGGCCGGGGTGACTTCGAAGCCGACCAGTGAGTACACCCCGGCGGTGACCGTGAGGTCGAAGAACAAGGCCGCCAGCGCGGAGACCGCCATGTAGCGCTCGTAGCGCACGGTGATGTAGAGGGTGACCAGTACCAAGAACACCACCAGCGCAATCACCGCTTTCTTGGTGATCTGGCCACCCCAGGTTTCGGACACCGCGGAGTCGCTGATCGCTTGCTTGCTGGGCCGGCCGTCGGCGCCTTTGGGGTGAAACGCGTTGAACAGCGCGTCTTTCAGCTTCGCGGTCTGCTGATTGGTGAGCGTTTCCGAGCGGATCTGCACGGTCGCCGAGGCGCCGTTGCCCACGATCACCACCGACTCCGGATCGCTGCCCAGCGTGCGCCGGAAGACGTCTTCGACTTGGGAGACCCGGGCGTCACCGCGCGGGAACGACACCTTGGTGCCGCCGGCGAAGTCGATGCCGAAGGTGAACCCGCGAATCACGATGCTGGCGATGGCGATCGCGACGATCGCCGCGCTGACCGCATACCAAAACCGGCGTCGTCCGACGACTTCGAACGCGCCGGTGCCGGTGTAGAGCCGGGTGAAGAAGTTGTGGTGCGGCAGCTGGGTTTCGTCGCCGACATCGAGGGCGGCCGCCGTGGTTTCGGTGAGTTCCGTTGCGCCGTTTGTGGTTTTCGCTTTGGAAGCCATCTCGCTATCCCCGTCCTATCTGGGCGGCGGCGCGCCGCTCCCGCGCGACCTGCTGAACCGCGCCCAGGCCGTTGAACTTCGGCCTGGCCAGCGTTGCCGACTTGGAGGCCAGGTACACCAGCGGCCAGGTCACCAGGAACACCACGACGGTGTCGAGGATGGTCGTGAGCCCCAACGTGAATGCGAACCCCTTGACCTGTCCGATGGCCAGGAAGTACAGCACGGCGGCGGCCAGGAAGGTTACCGCGTTACCCGACAGGATCGTCTTGCGCGCCCGCGTCCAACCGCGAGGCACTGCCGAGCGGAACGAACGACCCTCGCGGATCTCGTCTTTGATGCGTTCGAAGAACACCACGAATGAGTCGGCGGTAGTGCCGATACCGATGATCAGACCCGCGATGCCGGCCAAGTCCAGCGTGTAGTTGATATAGCGGCCCAACAGCACCAGGATCGCGAAAACCATTGCGCCCGAGGCGGCGAGCGATAGTGCGGTGAGCACACCCAAAGCCCGGTAGTACAGCAGCGAGTACACCAGCACCAAGGCCAGCCCGATCGCGCCCGCGATCAGGCCCGCTCGCAGGGAAGTCAAACCGAGTGTGGCCGAGACGGTTTCGGCTTCCGACGATTCGAATGACAGCGGCAACGACCCGTATTTGAGCACGTTGGCCAACTCCCGGGCCTGACCCTGGGTGAAGTTCCCGGTGATCTGGGTTCGGCCGCCCGGGATCGCTTCCCGGATCTGCGGCGCGCTGACCACCTGCGAGTCGAGGGTGAACGCCGTTTGGGTGCCGACGTGAGCTGCGGTGAAGTCCGCCCAGGTGCTGGCCGCCCCGCTCTTGAATTGCAGGTCGACGACGTAGCCGCCGCTGTGCTGGTCCAGACCATAGCTCGCGTTTTGGATCTGGTCACCGCTGATGATCGACGGCTGCAGTAGGTAGGCGGTCTTGTGGTCGGTCGAACACGTCACCAGGGGCAGCTTGGGGTCGTCGTTACCGGCGAGGATATCGTCCTGCCCGCAGCGGGTGGCCTGGTATTGCAGGGCCAGGAACTCCACGCCCTGGCTGGTGCTCTGGCGCCACTTCTTCTCTTCGGCGATGCGCTCGGCGAGGTCCTTGCGTGGATCCGGAGGGGCCGGTTTCTCGGCGGGCGCCGGGGGTGCGGCGCTGGGTGCGGGC
>NZ_CAXUCH010000312.1:0-4111 GCF_964249325.1 uncultured Mycobacterium sp.
GCCGGCTTCGCGGCCGAACTTCGCGATCTGCTGGCGCGGTCCGCCGAACGCGGAGTCGACCCACGGCAACTGCGGCGGCTGGGCCGGCTGCACGGGCGTCCGGAATGGGCGGCCGCCGGCCAATTCGCGCAACAGTACGAGCAGGTGATGCTGCTGCGCGCGGCAGTCGGCACAGCGGCCCCGCAAGCGAGGGTTCCGGCGCTGGGGGCGGCCGAACTGGTTGGCACGGCACTGGACGCGTTCGCCGCCGACCCGGAACTGCTGGCCGCTGAACGCGCCCGGATTCGGCTGCTGCTGGTTGACGACGCGCAGCAGCTCGACCCCCAGGCGGCGCAGCTGGTTCGAGTGCTGGCCGCCGGTGCTGATCTCGCCTTGATCGCGGGGGATCCCAGCCAGGCGGTGTTCGGTTTTCGCGGCGCCGATCCGGCCGCCTTGTTGGCCGACGACTCACCATCGGTGAGCTTGACGGTCTCGAAGCGCTGCCCTCCGGCCGTAGCCGGCGCGATCACCGCGATCGCGCGCCGGCTTCCCGCCGGAGTCGACGGCACGATCACCGGCTCAGGCACCGATTCCGGTTCGGTGGCAGTGCAGTTGGCGGCCTCGGCACATGCGGAGGCCACGATCATCGCCGACACCCTGCGGCGCGCACACCTGGTCGACGGAGTGCCGTGGTCACAGATGGCGGTCATCGTCCGGTCAGTGTCGCGGGTTGCTGCGACGTTGCCGCAGGCCCTGGCCAGGGCCGGTGTCCCGGTGGCCATACCACCGATCGGCGGCTCGCTGGCCGAACAGCCCGCGGCGCGGGCTTTGCTGACGGTGCTGGCAGCCACAGCCGACGGGCTGGACGCCGCCCAGGCACTGACGCTGTTGACCGGACCGATCGGCCGGGTGGATCCGGTATCGCTGCGCTCACTGCGGCGCGCGCTGCGCCGCGGCGGCGCCCACTCGGATTTCGGTGAGCTGCTGGTGGCCGCGCTGATCAGCGACGAGCCGCCCCGACTATCCGCGGTGCAGGCGCGCCCGCTGCGCCGGCTGCGTGCGGTACTTGGTGCTGCGGCCCGCTGCCATCGGGCAGGCCAGGATCCGCGCTACACGCTGTGGGCGGCATGGCACCGCTCCGGTCTGCAGGGTCGGTGGTTGACGGCAATTGACCGCGGCGGGCCGGCCGGCGCTCAGGCGGCGCGCGACCTCGATGCGGTCACGGCGCTGTTCGACGTCACCGACGAGTACGTGTCGCGAACCGCTGGAGCGTCCCTGCGTGGGCTCGTCGAGCATGTCTGCGGGCTGCAACTTCCGACCGCGCGTCGCGACCCGGTGGCACCGGCTGAGCAGGTCAGCGTGCTCAGCGCGCATGCTGCGCTAGGACACGAGTGGGACCTGGTCGTCATCGCCGGCCTGCAGGACGGCTTGTGGCCCAACACGATTCCGCGCGGCGGAGTGCTGAGCACCCAGCGGCTGCTGGACGTCATCGACGGGATCGGGGAGCACGCCTCGGTGCACGCTCCGCTGCTGGCCGACGAGCGCCGACTGCTGGTGGCTGCGATGGGTCGGGCCTGTCGGCGGCTCGTCGTGACCGCGGTCGACGCCGAAGCCGGCGACGCCGGCGCAGCAGCCGACTCCGAGCTGCCGTCGCCGTTCTTCTTCGAGGTGGCACGATGCGCCACCGACGATCTCGACCTCACGCCGGTGGCATCGCCGCGGCTGCTGTCGGCGCCGGCGGTGGTGGGCCGGCTGCGCGGCGTGGTCTGCGCGCCCGACGGTGCAGTCGACGACGCCGAGCGTGCCAGCGCTGCAGCGCAATTGGCGCGGCTGGCCAAGGCCGGTGTGCCGGGTGCGGACCCCGCCCAGTGGTACGGCCTCATCCCGGTCAGCACGGTGCAGCCGCTGTGGAGCGGCGACGACCACGTGGTCACCCTGACGCCGTCGAGCCTGCAGACGCTCACCGACTGCCCGCTGCGCTGGTTGGCCGAACGCCACGGCGGAACCGCCCCGCGCGATCTGGGCGCCACCATCGGGTCGCTGCTGCACGCGCTGATCGCCGAACCGCGAGGCAGCGACCGGCAGCTGCTGGCCGAGCTTGAGCGGGCTTGGCAACATCTGCCGTTCGAGTCGCCGTGGTATTCGGCCAACGAACTGGCCCGTCACCGCGCCATGATCGAGACATTCCTGGCGTGGCGGGCGCAGAGCCGCCAGGAGCTGACCCAGGTCGGCGTCGAAGTCGACGTCGACGGGGTCATCGACACAGAGGGCGGCGCTAGGGTCCGGCTGCGCGGACGTGTCGACCGGATCGAGCGCGACGCTGCCGGCCGGCTGGTGATTGTCGACGTCAAGACCGGCAAGACGCCGGTCAGCAAGGACGACGCGCAGCGGCACGCGCAGCTGGCGATGTATCAGCTGGCGGTCGCCGAGGGCTTGGTGTCTCAGGGCGACGAACCAGGCGGCGGCCGCCTGGTCTATCTGGGCAGGAGCGGACCCAACGGCGCCACCGAGCGCGAGCAGGATCCGCTCACGCCGTCCGCGCGCGACGAGTGGCGCAGGCTTGTTCAGCAGGCCGCGACGGCAACCGCCGGCCCGCGGTTCATCGCCCGGATCAACGACGGCTGCACGCACTGTCCGATACGGCCCAGCTGCCCGGCACACGTGGGGGGCAAGCAGTGACGGCGACGCCGCGGTACAGCCCGGCCGAATTGGCCTGCGCGCTAGGGCTTCTCGAACCCACTGCCGAGCAGGCCGCCGTCATCGCCGCGCCGCCGGGGCCGCTTGTAGTGATCGCCGGGGCAGGTGCGGGCAAAACCGAGACGATGGCCGCGCGAGTGGTGTGGCTGGTCGCCAACGGCTACGCCTCGCCCGATCAGGTGTTGGGGTTGACCTTCACCCGCAAGGCCGCCGGTCAACTGTTGCGCCGGGTACGGTCGCGGCTGGCCCGGCTGGCCGGTGTCGGCATGGCAACCGGAGGCCGGGCAGCCCACGAGCCGGCGTCGCCGGCGGTCAGCACCTACCATGCCTTCGCCGGTGCCCTGTTGCGCGAACACGGCTTGCTGTTGCCGATCGAACCCGACACCCGGCTGCTCAGCGAGACCGAGCTGTGGCAGGTGGCCTTCGACGTGGTCAGCGGCTACCGCGGCGAGTTGCACACCGACAAGAATCCGGCCTCAGTGACCGCGATGGTGCTGCGGCTGTGGAGTCAGCTCACCGAACACCTCGTCGACACCGAACAGCTCCGCGACACCCATGTGGAGTTGGAACGGTTGGTCCATACCCTGCCGGCCGGTCCCTACCAGCGAGAGCGCGGCCCTAGCCAGTGGCTGCTGCGGATGCTGGCCACGCAAACCGAGCGCACCGAGTTGGTTCCGCTGGTCGAAGCGCTGCACCGGCGCATGCTTAGCGAGAACGTGATGGACTTCGGGTTGCAGATGGCCCTGGCCGCCCGACTGGCCTCGAGATGCCCCCAGGTCGGTGCGCAGCTGCGCGAACGCTATCGGGTGGTGCTGCTCGACGAATACCAGGACACCGGGCATGCCCAGCGCGTCGCGTTGTCGGCGTTGTTCGGCCGCGGGGTCGACGACGAATTGGCGCTGACGGCCGTCGGCGACCCGATCCAGTCGATCTACGGCTGGCGCGGTGCCTCAGCAACCAACCTGCCGCGGTTCGCCACCGACTTTCCCCGATCCGACGGCACCCCTGCGCCGATCCTCGAGTTGCGTACCAGCTGGCGCAACCCGCCGCGGATCCTGCAGTTGGCCAACGCCGTTTCCGCGGAAGCCCGGCGCCGGTCGGTCGCCGTGCGGGCTCTGCGCGCACGTCCGGACGCCGCCGCGGGCGCAGTCCGCATTGCCTTGCTGCCCGACATGCAGGCCGACCGCGAGTGGATCGCCGACCATCTGTACCGCCGCTACCAGTGCTGCCGCGCCGACGGGATTGCGCCGCCGACCGCCGCGGTGCTGGTTCGGCGAAACGCCGACGCCGCGCCGATGGCCGAGGTGCTGCGTGCCCGCGGCATCCCGGTGGAAGTGGTGGGACTGGCCGGGCTGCTGTCTATTCCCGAGGTGGCCGACGTGGTGGCGATGCTGCGGTTGGTCGCCGACCCCACCGCAGGCGCGGCGGCGATGCG
>NZ_CAXUCH010000313.1:0-4109 GCF_964249325.1 uncultured Mycobacterium sp.
GCCAAGGTGCTGATGCTGCGTTGCGTGGAATACGCCCGCCGCTACAACATTCCCGTCCACGTCCGCTCGTCGTATTCGGACCAGCCGGGCACTGTCGTCACCGGATCGATCAAGGACAAGCCCATGGAAGACCCCATCCTGACCGGAGTCGCGCACGACCGCAGCGAAGCCAAGGTGACCGTCGTCGGGCTGCCCGACATCCCCGGCTACGCGGCCAGGGTGTTCCGTGCGGTCGCCGACGTCGAGGTGAACATCGACATGGTGTTGCAGAACATCTCCAAGGTCGCAAACGGCAAGACCGACATCACGTTCACGTGTTCTCGCGACAGCGGGCCCACCGCGGTGGCCAAGCTCGACTCGCTCAAAGACGAAATCGGCTTCACCCAAGTGCTCTACGACGACCACATCGGCAAGGTGTCGCTGATCGGCGCCGGCATGCGCAGCCATCCCGGGGTGACCGCGACGTTTTGCGAGGCGCTGGCCGCCGTCGGCGTCAACATCGACCTGATCTCGACCTCCGAGATCCGGATCTCGGTGCTGATCCGCGACACCGAGGTGGACAAGGCGGTGCTGGCGCTGCACGAGGCCTTTGGGTTCGGCGGTGCGGAACCGGCCACGGTCTACGCGGGAACGGGACGTTGATGGTTGCCATCGGGGTTGTCGGTGCCACCGGGCAGGTGGGCCAGGTGATGCGCACATTGCTGGAAGAACGCAACTTCCCGGCGACGTCGGTGCGGTTTTTCGCCTCCGCGCGCTCGCAGGGCCGCAAATTGGCGTTCTGCGGCCAGGAGATCGAAGTCGAGGACGCCGAGACCGCCGATCCGGCCGGTCTGGACATCGCGCTGTTCTCGGCAGGCGCGACGATGTCGCGGGTGCAGGCGCCGCGGTTCGCCGCGGCCGGGGTGACGGTGATCGACAACTCGTCGGCGTGGCGAAAAGACCCCGACGTGCCGCTGGTGGTCTCGGAGGTGAACTTCGCAGACGCCCGCAACCGCCCGAAGGGCATAATCGCAAACCCGAACTGCACCACGATGGCCGCGATGCCGGTGCTCAAGGTGCTGCACAACGAGGCGCAGCTGCTGCGCCTGGTGGCCTCGACGTATCAGGCCGTGTCGGGCAGCGGCGTGGCCGGGGTGGCGGAGTTGGCCGCTCAGATCCGCGCGGTCGTCGACGATGCAGAACAACTGGTCTACGACGGCAATGCGGTCGAATTTCCGGCGCCGAGAACATATGTCGCGCCGATCGCGTTCAACGTGGTGCCGCTGGCCGGCTCGCTGGTCGACGATGGCTCCGGTGAGACGAACGAGGACCAGAAGTTGCGCCACGAAAGCCGCAAAATCCTCGGCATCCCAGATCTTTTGGTCAGTGGCACCTGCGTGCGTGTACCGGTTTTCACGGGCCACTCGTTGTCGATCAATGCCGAGTTCGCGCAACCACTTTCCCCTGAGCGGGCCCGCGAGCTGCTCGACGGCGCGCCGGGTGTGAAGGTGGTCGACGTGCCGACGCCGCTGGCCGCCGCCGGTGTCGACGAGTCGCTGGTCGGCCGAATCCGCCGCGATCCGGGTGTGCCCGACGGGCGCGGCCTGGCGCTGTTCGTCTCCAGTGACAACTTGCGTAAAGGCGCGGCGCTCAACACTATCCAGATAGCCGAGCTGCTGGCCGCCGAGCTGTGATCCGCGGGTGAGTTTGGCCCACGCCCGCCGGCTCACTCGATGCTCGGCTGCGTTTGTTGCGTGCATCCTTGCGCCGCAAGGTGTTTGGTCCGCGAACGCCGACCCGCCCGCTCCCATGCCCGAACCTGTGCTGCAGCCGCTGGCGCCCGGCGAAGTGATACGGATCGGCCCGACTGCCGGCACCGGCACGCCCACTCGCGACTACGGCATCGGCGCCACCGACTTATGCGCGTTCATGGAGTTTACCAGCGGTGTATTGCAAGTCTGCGGCGACAGCTTCCCCGGACAGGGGGTTGGCTTCGGGCCCGGGTTCGCGCCGGTCGCATTGCATGTCGACACAACGTCCGTCGACGACCCGGCCGGCGTGCACTACTTCGGTGTCATGGGGGTGTGGGAGCCGCTGCTGGCCGACCCCACGCCGCCCGGCGCGTCGCAGCTGCCGGCCGGAGTGGTGCAGATCAACCGGCAGAACTACCTGCTGGTGACCACTGCCGTCAACCTGGTGCCGCAAACCTCGCGGCTAGTGAAAGCCAATCCCGCACAAGGGAATTGGCCGACGGTGCCGGGATCTGTCCGCGACGCCGGCTACCAGAACGGCCGGCAGTCACAGATCAGCGGCTACTACGATCCGGTCCCGACAGCCGATTCACCCAGCGGATGGGTCTACATCGTGGCCGATAGCTTCGACCGCAGCCAGCCGGTGGTGCTCTACCGGGCCACACCGGAGACGTTCACCGACCGGTCACGCTGGCAAGGATGGGCCGCCGGGGCCGACGGCGGCTGGAACAAGCCGCCCACACCGTTGTGGGCTGACCAGGTCGGCGAGATGAGCTTCCGGCAAATCGACGGCAAAGCTGTGTTGTCGTATTTCAACGCCAGCACCGGCGATATGGAGGTCCGGGTGGCCGAGGATCCGACGTCGTTGGGCGCCGCGCCGGTGACCACGGTGGTGCACCACGACGAGTGGCCAGACCCCGCGGAAAGCCTGCCGCCGCCGTACGACAATCGGCTCGCCCAACCCTACGGGGGATACATCTCTCCGGGGTCGACGCTCGACGAACTGCGGGTGTTCGTCAGCCAATGGAACAACGCCGACCCGCGAGCCCGCGCCCCATATCGGGTCATTCAGTTCGCCGTGAACCCGTTCAAGCCGGACGCATAGCCGCCTGCACTCATAGCTATTTCATAGCTGGAACCTAGCTCCGGCTATTGCTTGCTCGCGCATCATTCGAGGCATGACTGAAACACCTGACACCCCAACCAGGCCGGCCGCGGTCGCCACCACGCCAGCGGCCGAGCCTGTCAAACCGTATTGGCTCTACCGATTGGCGGCATGGGTGGTAATTGTGGCGGGCATCTTGTTCATCGTCACGACCATCTTCTTCGCCGGCTTCCGGATCGCCAGTCACGGCCATCACGGACACCATCACCGTCATCCGCATGCCGCGATGTTCCACCAGGGCGGGCCGGGTGGTCCAGGCGGACCCGGGGCCGTCCAGCCCGGCAGGCCCGGCGGTGCGGGCGGAGCCCGTCCGAGTGTTGGACCGGGCCAACCCCCACAGTCCGTTGCTCCCTCCACCGCTCCGGCAAGCCCGTAGCGTTGGAGTTGCGCAACCGCAGTGGGCTAAACCTTTGTAAGCCTTAGGATGTCGACGGCTTCTACGGCAAGTGACCATGACCAGAGCCCGGCGCCCCGGGGGGCGCCGGGCTTCCACCTGTAGGGATTAGTTAGTTGCCGATTCCGCGAGCGACGCGCAGATCGAACAACGGCTCACAGGAATTTTCATGGCGCGAACGCCGCTGCGGCTGTTGTCGCGCTAGGGCATGATGCGAGGCATGAGTGAAGCACCTGGACCCTCGGTCCCGCCGACACCCGCCGCGGCACCATCTGTCAGGACACCGGATGGAAAGCCGGAACGGCTCTTCCAGATCGCGGCGTGGGTGGCGATCGTTGCGGGGGTCGTGTTCATCATCGCGACCGTCCTACTTTTCATTTGCGCATTCCTGTGCTGCCGCTAATCCCGCGTACACAATTTTCATGGCCGGAACCGTGCACGGCGCTCCGTCGGCTGGGCATGATTTAGGGCATGACCGAATCACCTGAACCGTCGACGCCGCCGGCGTCTGCCGCTGAGCCTCCGCCTCCGCCCCCCGGTCCGCCACACCATCCGGCACCGCCGCCCGCTGTTGCTCGGCCCAGCCGGCTTTATCAAGTCGCGGCGTGGGTAGTGATCGTCGCCGGAATTGTTTTCGTGGTGGCGGTCATCTTCTTCTCCGGTGCCGCGGTCGCCGGGCACCGCCACTGTTATCGCCACCATCACCACGGCATGTTCGTCCCTGGTGGCCCGCCTCCCGGTCCCGGCGGATGGGTCGTCGGCCCGGGTGGACCTGGGGCACCCGGCTACCCGCCCGGCATGCCCGGCCCCGGAATGATGC
>NZ_CAXUCH010000314.1:0-4102 GCF_964249325.1 uncultured Mycobacterium sp.
CCACCATGAGCAGCAGCTTCTTGCGGGACTTCTTCTTCGGCGGCCCGCCGGCCGCCTGCGCCGAGGCGCCCAGGCGAAACAGCAGCCGAGGCCCATGCTGGGGATCGCCGACGGTGATGGTCTGACCGTCGCGGATGTTGACCGTCGGCATCCGCGTGCCCTCGACGTAGATGCCCTGTCGGCTCCGGTCGACTGCGACCCAATGGTGCCCGGTGAACCGCAACACCAGGTGGACGGGTTCGGTCCACCCGCCGCCGCGATCGTCGAGGGGGACGTCAGAACGGCTGTCGTGGCCGACCGTGATGTCGCGGCCCGGCCCAAACGTGTAACTCGTGGATCCAACCCAAACGGTCAACGGGGAAGCGAACGCCTCGGTCCGCATGGGCCGCCACCTTTCATCACCGGTCACATCGTGCCGATTGATGGTTATCTACCCGGCAGCGCAATTATCTATCCAACAGTGCGCGCAGACGGCGCGCGCAGGGGGCCTCCAGCACCGACCGGTTCTTATGGCGTAATGCTGGGCTTTGGCGGGGGTGCGGAATCGTCAAGGAGCCGGCGCAATACCGCCACGGCATCGGTCAATACCTGCCGGTCCGTGGGCCCGAGACGAGCCAACTGCGGCTCGATCGCCGATGCGCGGTCGGCTCGGACGCGGTTGAGGGTACGTGCACCCGCGGGAGTGATGCGGATACGCACCGCGCGGGCGTCTCGTGGGTCGACCGTGCGGGTGACCAGACCGGCGTCCTCCAACCGTCGCACTTGGGTGGTCATCGTCGGCTGTGAGCAGTGGTCCATGGCGGCCAGGTCGCAAATGCGGGCTTCGCCGTGCGCCTCGATGGTTGACAGCAGCCGGGCCTGCGCCACCGGCAGCGGCAATTGGATGCGTTGGGTGGCCAGCCGGTTCAGCCGGGCAACCACAGCAAGGAGATCCGCCCCCAGGCTCGACTCGGCCTCGGTACTGGCCGCGTCGCCGACTGCGGCACCGCCGGCTGTGGCGGATGACGACATACTCCAATGATTGCATAGCTTTGCTATATAGATCAATCGTGCCGGTGCGTCGCCTGCTCTGCGCCGCCAGCCGTGTGGGAAGTGGGAAACCCTTGGAGACTGGCAGAATCGGTGCAATGACGTCGACCGGCCCGAGTAACGCGCTCCAAAAGCGGACTCGTTCAATGCGGCCCGCTGAACTGGCGCATGCGTCGGTCATGGCGGCGTTGTGCGCAGCGACCGCGATCATCGCGGTCGTCATGCCGTTCGGGGGCGCGCTGGCGCTGCTGGGCACGGTCCCTATGGGGCTGCTGGCCTATCGCTACCGCCTGCGGGTGTTGATCGCCGGGACCGTCGCCGCCGCGGTGATCGCGTTCCTGATCGCCGGCATGGGCGGCTTCATGACGGTTGTCAACAGCGCTTATGTCGGGGGACTGACCGGAATCGTCAAGCGTCGGCGCCGCGGCACACCCACCGTCATCGCCGCGTCTGTTGTCGCCGGCACGGTTTTCGGCGCCGCGTTGGTCGTGGCATTGAGTGTGCTGGCCCGGCTGCGTCATCTGGTTTTCGACACCGTCACCGCCAACGTCGACGGCATCGCGGCGGTGATGGCGCGATCCGGTCTCGGCGTGCCGGCCGACCACGTCAGGCGTGTCCTTGGGCTCGTTTTGCATCACTGGCCGTGGCTAATGCTCGGCTATGGCGTCGTCTCGATCCTGATCGTGTCGCTGATCGGTTGGTGGGCGCTGTCCCGCGTGTTGGAGCGGATGAGCGGCATCCCCGACGTGCACAAGCTGGACGCTTTGACCGACAGCGGCGCAATTGCGCCGGTGCCGGTGCGGCTGGACGGGGTGCGCTTCCGCTACCCGGGTACTAGCCAGGACGCCTTGCCGCCGGTCAGCCTCGAGGTGCGCGTCGGTGAACACATCGCGATCACCGGCGCCAATGGCTCGGGCAAAACCACCTTGATGCTGATATTGGCGGGCCGCGAGCCGACCTCGGGCACCGTGCAACGCCCCGGCGCGGTGGGTCTCGGGCGGATGGGCGGCACCGCTGTCGTTATGCAGCACCCCGAAAGCCAGGTGCTCGGCACCCGCGTCGCCGACGACGTGGTGTGGGGGCTGCCGCCCGGCACGACGACCGACGTCGATCGGCTGCTCGGCGAGGTGGGCCTTGACGGGCTCGCCGAGCGCGACACCGGAAGCCTCTCCGGTGGGGAACTTCAGCGGCTGGCCTTGGCGGCGGCGCTGGCACGTGAGCCGGTGCTGCTGATCGCAGACGAGGTCACCAGCATGGTCGACCAACAGGGCCGCGACACCCTGCTCGGCATTCTCTCGGGGCTGACCAAACGGCACCGCATGGCGCTGGTGCACATCACGCATTACAGCAACGAGGCCGAGTCCGCCGGTCGGGTGATCAACCTCAGCAATACCCGGGAGAACACCGAGATGGTGGAGACCACGGCGGCGCCCGTGGCAGCCATCCCCGCCGGCGATGAGAGTGGCGCACCGGTGCTCGAATTGGTCGGCGTCGGCCACGAATACAGCAGCGGCACACCGTGGGCCAAAACCGCGCTGCGCGACGTCAGCTTTGTGGTGCACCAGGGTGACGGGGTGTTGATCCACGGCGGCAACGGCTCGGGTAAGTCCACGCTCGCGTGGATCATGGCCGGGCTGACGGTGCCCACGACCGGTACGTGTCTGCTCGACGGGCGTCCCACCCATGAGCAGGTGGGCGCGGTGGCGTTGTCGTTTCAGGCGGCCCGCTTACAGTTGATGCGCAGCCATTTACAGTTGATGCGCAGCCATGTCGATCTGGAAGTGGCGTCGGCAGCAGGTTTTTCGCCTCGGGACCACGATCGGGTTATCGCAGCGCTGGGCGCTGTTGGACTGGATGCCTCGCTGGCGAAGCGGCGCATCGATCAGCTCAGCGGTGGTCAGATGCGCCGACTGGTGCTGGCCGGGCTGCTGGCGAGGTCGCCGCGGGCGCTGATCCTCGACGAGCCGCTGGCCGGGCTGGACGCCGCCACCCAGCGCGGCCTGCTGCGGCTGCTGGAGGACCTGCGCCGTGAGCGGGATTTGACGTTGGTGGTCATCTCACATGACTTCACCGGGCTCGAAGAGTTGTGCCCGCGCACCTTGCATCTGCGCCACGGTGTGCTGGAACCGGCGTCGACCGCCGCCGGAGGCATGTCGTGACCGCCACCGCGTCAGCTCGTCGCCCCACGCGCCGACCGGGCCGACCGGTTGTGCTGCTGCGGCCGGTGCCGGGCAGCTCACCCATTCATGAACTGTGGGCCGGCACCAAGCTCATTGTCGTTTTCGGTATTTCGGTGCTGCTGACGTTTTATCCGGGATGGGTGTCGATCGGTTTGGTGGCTGCGATGGTGCTGGCGGCGGCCCGGGTCGCCAACATCCCGCGCGGAGTGCTGCCATCAGTGCCGCTGTGGCTGTGGATCCTGATCGCCTTCGGCGGTATTACTGCGGCGCTGGCGGGCGGCAGCCCGCTGATCCATGTGGGCGCCGTTTCCGTGGGGCTTGGCGGCCTGCTGTATTTCCTTCGGATTACCGCTTTGTCGATGGTGTTGCTCGGCTTGGGCGCGATGGTGTCGTGGACCACCAACATCGGCGAAATTGCCCCCTCAGTCGCAACATTGGGAACCCCGCTGCGGCTGATGCGTATCCCGGTCGACGAGTGGGCGGTCGCGTTGGCGCTCGCGCTGCGGGCTTTCCCGATGCTGATCGACGAGTTCCGGGTGCTGTACGCCGCGCGTCGTCTGCGGCCTCAGCAGATTCCACGGAGGCGCAGGGCACGGCGTAGGCGCCGCGCGTTGGAGCTGATCGACCTGACCGCCACCGCGATCGCGGTCACGCTGCGGCGCGCCGACGAGATGGGTGATGCGATCACCGCCCGTGGTGGTATCGGGCAGATTTCAGCGGCGCCGTCGCGCCCGAAACGGGCGGACTGGATTGCGCTTTCAATCGCGTCCGCGGTGTGTGGCGCCGCGCTGGCAGCGGAGTTGCTGTTAGTCGCATAGGGACGCGACGGTGGTCATGGGTCGTCTTCGTCTTCATCGTCGGCGCGCAGCAAAGTCTCCGGATGGTGGAACGTG
>NZ_CAXUCH010000315.1:0-4092 GCF_964249325.1 uncultured Mycobacterium sp.
GCGCTGGTCGACGCCGAGTTGCTGCGCCTGGAACACCGGCTACCGGGGCTCGACGCCGACCAGCGCGACGAAGTGGCCCGCGCCGTGCGGCGTGTGGTGGACAAGCTGCTGCACGCGCCCACCGTGCGCATTAAGCAACTGGCCAGCGCGCCCGGCGGCGACAGCTACGCCGAGGCGCTGCGCGAGCTGTTCGAACTCGACCAGACCGCCGTCGACGCCGTCGCCACCGCAGGCGAATTACTCGAGGTGATAAGCGAATTCGAACCTGATACCACCCGCGCGCGGGGCACCGGTGGCCGACCCGCGTCTGCCGAGTAGCCGTTGGGCCGACGTGATCCGGATAGGCACTCGGGGCAGCAGGTTGGCCACCACTCAGGCCGGTAGCGTCCGCGACCCCCTCGTGGCCAAAGGCCACCCCGCGCAGTTGGTGACGATCACCACCGAGGGCGACCGGTCCAGTGAACCAATCGCCACCCTCGGGGTCGGTGTGTTCACCACCGCGTTGCGCGAGGCCATCGAAGAGCGCCGCGTCGACGCCGCGGTGCACTCGCATAAGGATTTGCCCACCGCCGACGACCCGCGGTTCCTGGTGGCAGCGATACCCCCTCGTGAAGACCCCCGCGACGCGGTGGTGGCCCGCCACGGGCTGGTGCTGGCCGAGTTGCCGACCGGCTCCGTGGTGGGCACCTCGTCCCCGCGGCGGGCCGCGCAGCTTAGAGCATTGGGTCTCGGTTTGGAAATCCGCCCCCTACGAGGCAACCTAGATACCAGGTTGAGCAGGGTAAGCAGCGGTGATCTTGACGCAGTCGTGGTGGCCCGGGCCGGTCTGGCCCGATTGGGCCGCCTCGACGATGTCACCGAGACGTTGGAGCCGGTGCAGATGTTGCCGGCGCCGGCTCAAGGTGCGCTCGCCGTCGAGTGCCGCGCCGATGACGCGGAGCTGGCGGCAGTGTTGGCAGAGCTCGACGACGCCGACACCCGCGCGGCGGTCACTGCGGAGCGGGCCCTGCTGGCCAAGCTGGAGGCAGGTTGCTCCGCACCGGTGGGTGCGATCGCCGAGGTGGTCGAGTCCATCGACGAGGACGGCCGCGTCTTCGAGGAGCTGTCGCTGCGCGGCTGCGTGGCGGCGCTGGACGGATCCGACGTGATCCGTGCGTCCGGTATCGGCAGTCCCGATCGGGCTCGAGAGCTGGGGCTCTCGGTGGCCGCGGAACTGTTCGCACTGGGTGCCGCAGAACTCATGTCGGGCGCGCGGTGAGAGCAGCCGTGCGAGGAAGCAACGGGGAGTAGCAAGTGAGCATGCGAGGGCGTAAGCCGAAGCCGGGCCGCATCATGTTTGTGGGCTCAGGCCCCGGGGACCCGGGCCTGTTGACGACGCGGGCCGCCCGCGTACTGGCCAACGCCGCCCTGGTGTTCACCGACGCCGATGTGCCCGAGGCGGTGCAGGCGCTGATCGGCGCTGAGCTGCCGCCAGTGTCCGGGCCGGCGCGAGCCGACGCCGCGGTCGACGCCACTGATTGCACCGATGCGACCACCCCCACTGCCGTGGTTTCGGTCGGGCCCGACATTCGGCCCGCGCTGGGTGAACCCGCTGAAGTAGCCAAGACGCTGATCGCCGAGGCCCGCTCCGGAGCCGACGTGGTGCGGCTGGTCGCCGGTGACCCGCTGGAAGTCGATGCGGTGATCAGCGAAGTCAACGCCGTGGCGCGGGCGCATCTGCAGTTCGAGATCGTGCCCGGGCTGGCCGCCAGCGCCGCGGTGCCAACGTACGCGGGCCTGCCGTTGGGCTCGTCGCACACCGTGGCCGACGTGCGCGGCGACGTGGATTGGGCGGCGCTGGCCGCCGCACCGGGGCCGCTGATCCTGCAAGCGACCGCCTCGCACCTGACCGATGCGGCGCGCACCCTGATCGACTACGGGCTGGCCGAATCGACGCCGTGCGTCGTCACCGCGGCCGGCACCACCTGCACACAGCGCTCGGTAGAGACCACGCTGCATGCGTTGACCGACGGGGCCGTTCTCGGTGGCACTGATCCGGCCGGGCCGCTGACCGGCCCGCTGGTGGCGACCATCGGCAAGACGGTGGCCAACCGCGCGAAGCTCAACTGGTGGGAAAGCCGCGCGCTGTACGGCTGGAAGGTGCTGGTACCCCGGACCAAGGACCAGGCCGGGGAGATGAGCGAGCGGCTGGCATCCTACGGCGCGCTCCCGATCGAGGTGCCGACCATCGCCGTCGAGCCGCCGCGCAGCCCCGCGCAGATGGAACGTGCGGTCAAAGGCCTGGTGGACGGCCGGTTCCAATGGGTGGTGTTCACCTCTACCAACGCGGTGCGCGCGGTGTGGGAAAAATTCGGCGAATTCGGGCTGGACGCTCGTGCGTTCTCCGGGGTGAAGATCGCCTGCGTCGGCGAGGCCACCGCCGACCGGGTCCGCGCGTTCGGGGTCAGCCCCGAGCTGGTGCCCTCGGGTGAGCAGTCCTCCCTGGGACTGCTCGACGAATTCCCGCCCTATGACAGCGTTTTCGACCCGGTGAACCGGGTATTGCTGCCGCGTGCCGACATCGCCACCGAGACACTGGCCGAGGGACTGCGCGAACGCGGCTGGGAGATCGAGGACGTCACCGCGTATCGCACCGTGCGGGCTGCGCCGCCGCCGGCGGAAACCCGCGAAATGATCAAGACCGGTGGCTTTGACGCGGTGTGCTTTACGTCGAGCTCGACGGTGCGCAACTTGGTCGGCATCGCCGGCAAGCCGCACGCGCGGACCATCGTCGCCTGTATCGGTCCCAAGACGGCCGAAACCGCGGCCGAGTTCGGCTTGCGGGTCGACGTGCAGCCGGAGACCGCCGCGGTGGGTCCCTTGGTCGATGCGCTGGCCGAGCATGCCGCCCGGCTGCGCGCTGAGGGCGCGCTGCCACCGCCACGTAAGAAGAGCCGCAGGCGCTAAATGGCGATCGCAAGCGCGGCGGAGCCGGGCGCAGGGGGTCGCCATTCATCGGGGCCGAGTGCGATCGCAAGCGCGGCGGAGCCGGGCGCAGCGGGTCGCCACGGAGGTGGGGCTTATCCCCGGCAACGCCCGCGTCGACTTCGCTCGACTCCGGCGATGCGCCGGCTGGTGGCGCAAACCTCCCTGGCGCCACGGCATTTGGTGCTGCCGATGTTCGTCGCCGACGGCATCGACGAGCCGCGCCCGATCGCCTCGATGCCGGGCGTGGTCCAGCACACCCGCGAGTCGCTGCAGGCCGCGGCCGCCGACGCTGTGGCCGCCGGGGTAGGTGGACTGATGCTGTTCGGTGTGCCCCGCGACGAGGACAAGGACGCGTCCGGCTCGGCCGGGACCGACCCCGACGGCATCCTCAATGTCGCGCTGCGCGACCTGGCCAAGGATCTCGGGGACGCCACCGTGCTGATGGCCGACACCTGTCTGGACGAGTTCACCGACCACGGCCACTGCGGCGTACTGGACGCTTCGGGACGGGTTGACAATGACGCCACCTTGACCAGGTATGTGGAACTGGCTGTGCAGCAAGCAGATTCGGGTGCACATGTAGTCGGGCCGAGCGGGATGATGGACGGCCAAGTGGCCGCGATCCGCGACGGCCTGGACACCGCCGGCCATACCGACGTGGTGATCCTGGCGTATGCGGCCAAGTTCGCATCGGCGTTTTACGGCCCGTTCCGCGAAGCGGTGAGCTCGAGCCTGTCCGGTGATCGCCGCACCTATCAACAGGAACCCGGCAACGCTCGCGAGGCGCTGCGCGAGGTGGAATTGGATCTCGACGAGGGCGCCGACATCGTAATGGTCAAACCCGCGATGGGTTACCTCGACGTGGTGGCCGCCGCTGCCGCTGTCTCGCCGGTGCCGGTGGCCGCCTACCAGGTGTCGGGGGAGTACGCGATGCTCTCGGCCGCGGCCGCCAACGGGTGGATCGATCGGAGCGCCGCCGTACTGGAGTCGCTGACCAGCATCCGGCGAGCCGGCGCCGACATCGTGCTGACGTACTGGGCCGCCGAGGCGGCGGCCTGGCTGTCGTGACCGAGCCGCACCGGTGGCCGGAGCCGCCGGCCCCGCATGAGCCGGAGCCCCCGACCC
>NZ_CAXUCH010000316.1:0-4090 GCF_964249325.1 uncultured Mycobacterium sp.
GGCCCGTTGAGCGCGGCGCGGCCTTGCTCGCGCGCGCGGGCATTGGCGTCGCGTTCCGCGAATTGGGCGGCCACCCGCGCCCGATCGGCGGCCAGTTCGGCGTGGTCCCGGGCCTCGTCGGCGGCGGCGGGTCGTTCGGCCAGATTGTCGTGCCAGGCCAGGATCGCGCCCAGCAGCCCGATCGGCTTGTGCGGGGACTCCGGCAGCCAATGCCCGGTGCCCACCCAGTCGGTGATCAGCTGGTTGATGTCGCGCGGCGTCCACCCGTGTGCGGCGGGTCCGGCCAGGATGCGGGTCCAGGCGGTGGCGGTGTGGTACCTGCGCGCCCACGGCGGAGTTTGCTCGTCGCGGATCCATTTGTTTGCCAGGGCCCATGCCCGGGGTTCCGGGCGTGTGCGCCGCGTAGCGGCGCGTCTACCAGCGCTGATGCGCTGGGTGTGGGTAGTGTTTGATTTCTTACCGGAGGATATTTTTTTAAAGTGCGACCCTCCGGGGTGGGGTGACAGCACCCGGAATCGGCAGTCGTGCAACGCCCACACCGATGCCCAGCCGCGGCCGCGGTCACCCATCCGCCAGCTGGCGAACCGCTCATCACGGGTGCGCTGGCGTCCGCGCAGCACTTCGGTCGCGACGCCGAGCAGCCGAAGCGCGGTGGACGCGCGCTGCACGGTTCGCACCGACAGTTCGGTGATCCGCGCCAGCTGGGCGTTGGTGGGCCGGCAGTTGCGCCCGGTGGCGTGGTCGGCGAATCGGGCGCGCGCCGCTGCCACCCGGATGAGCGAAGCCAGGCTGATGGGGTTTCCCGGCATCGCGGGCCGCACGTGTGTCTCGTAGCGCGCGGCGCATGCGCGGTGCTGCCGCGGTAGGCGCTCGCGACGGTTCGGGCGAGGACACGGTGCGCGGTCGCTAGACCTTGCTGCGGGTATGCGCTACCGTGGAATGCGTCTTTCATGACGATTCCCTTCAGTGATGCGTTGGGGACGGAGCGAAAGCACATGGTTCGAGCGGCAACTCGAACCGGTAACCCTCGGCCACTGGCCGGGGGTTTTGCCGTTGGGGGGCCTTCGCGCCCGACTATTCAGATGTGCAGCTGGTTGCAGCGCGGCTGCGGCAGCCTCAGCGCTCTGGTGGCTCTCCTTTCTGCCGGCACAAGACTGCTCGCACGGCCGGTTTCGTCTCCCGGCGGAATTCCGCCGACAGCTTTACGCGGCGGAATTCCGCCGCCTTACGGCCGTCAGCATGCCTTATGACAAGCGCTTTGTGGCGGTGACACGCCGCGCCCGCTGATGCACGTGTGGCACGACACTGGTCTCGGCGCGAAAAAGCCTCGCTGCTACGGCGTTTCGTCGTGGTCCGGCAATGACCGCCGCGCCACATCCAGCGCTGAGCCGCCAGACTGCGTTTGGCTGGTCGGTTTTCGATAGTGCCGTCATCGAACGTTGGCGCTGAAACGTTTTCAGCCTGACAGAGACCTTCTCGCCGAGCGCTCAACGCGGCGGCGCCACGTAGTGGCATGGCAGACCAGCGACTTCGGCACCGCTCAACGCATTTGCGACCCGGGCCAAATCGCGGCAACGTCGCACCGGCTGCCGCATCGCCGGCACGGTGTCGAAACCTACCGTGCGCCGCGGTCATCAGCGCGCACGTCTTCGGCTTCAATGCCGGGCTTTCCGGCCGGGCAGGTGCCTGACTCGACATTGCTGGGGGAGCGGGGTTTTCGTCGCCGCGGTTCGGACGCGCCGGCCGGGCAGGCAATCGACGGTTGTGCTGACAGCGCTCTGTATCCGGCCCGCGCATCGGCGGTCAGTCGTGGCGGGTGTGGCGGGTACCGCTGCCGACGTGGTAGCCGCCGTGGGCTGCCAGCGACCGCAACTGGCGCAACGCGAAGGTGCGGCCACGGCCGGCTTTGGGAATGTTCACCCCCGACCACATGCCCTCCGCGCCCGGCGTCCGCAGTGCCTCGCTGGCGCACAACCAGCGCCGTGGGCAGCCGCGGCACAGCGCCTTGAGTTCGGGATCCTCGCCGCCGGCTGCCCACCGGTCGGGATCGGCCGCGCACGGCACGCGGGGCACAGGTCGCAAGGTTGGCACGGCCACGGTCATGGTCGTTCCTCCCACTGAGCGGTCATCATCATGAGGCGAACACTAGCGCTCAAACACTCGCATCGCAAGCGTTATGCTGTGCGGGACCATCGTATGTAACCCGCGGAAGGCTAGCGATTGACCGTACCCGCTAGTGCTTCGCCGTGGCTGCGCAGTTACCCAGGTGACGACTGGGACCGCGGATACACTGACCCGGTGCAGGACGACGACGCTTCGCCGGGTGCTGCCCGCGCGGGCGCCGCGTTCGCCGCCCGTCGCCAGGAATTAGGCATCAGCCAGCGGCAACTGGCCCGCCTGAAGGTCATCAGCGGCAGCTCGCTCAGCGCCTTCGAGAAGGGCCGGAGCTGGCCCCGGGAGCGGACCCGCGCCACCTTGGAGGAGGTCGTGCAGTGGCCGGCCGGAACACTGGCGAAAATACGGGCGGGGGGTGCGGTCCCCGGGACACAGGTGGCGCCGCCCGGCCGCACCGACACCGAGGTGCCGCTGATCGCGGACGCGGTCGATGTCGCGATGACCGCCGTCACCGCCGCGATCGCCAACCTACCCGCCGATGATCACCCGAAATTTGCCGAGCACGTCCAAGCGGTGCTGGCCGATCTGCGCAAACTCGAAGCGATCACCGCCCGCGCGGTGCACACCAGCCAGGGGGCCCCGGCTCTGATCAAGTCGCTGGCGGCGGTGCGCCGCCGCTACGACGAGCTGATGGCCCGAGCGGCCGCTGCGCCGGGTGCGACGCTGGGCCAACGCCTCTACACGGCGCGCCGCTTAGCCAACCTGACCGTGGCCGAGACGGCCGCCGCCCTCGACGCACCCATCGAACTGGTGATCGCGGTGGAAAGCGAAACGCCGGCCCCCGACGACGCGGCAAGCCGTATCGAGGAGTTGATCGAAAAGCTGGCCAGCGCATAAACATCAGCGAGGCACGTGTCTGGCGAAGGCGGCAGACCGCCGACAGTTCAACGACCGATGGCCGCCGTGTCGCCGCTTCGGCCCCGCGGCTTCGCGACGGACCGGCCCTGCCCTGCAGTTGTCCTGAACCACCCGTGCATCGCTCGCGATGCATGCGACAATCCCGCCGATCATGTCGGGCGGGTGCTGACGCACGCCTGACGCACCGCCAACCGTGGAATACTGACAGCGACAGTGCCCAGCGCCGGCGAGGGGAGCGCGGTGGACAGTCCCGACGATCCGGGCGCAGCTGACATGGCTGACGTCCGCAACGAAATCACCACGGCCGCAGCCGAAGTGGGCGCCCTGGCCCGCGAATGTGCCGAGCTGGCCGCCCGGGCAGACCCGATCGCGCCCTCATCGGACAAAGAAGGCGTTCACGGCCACATCCGGGCATCGGTGGCGGCAATCGCGCGTGCGGTCGACCACCTGGCCGACATGTCGATCACCGAGGCCGACGCTCACCCTCCGAGATGAATCCCTCTTACTCTCCTTACCCTCCGCGCCGAGGACTAGCGAACAGCACAGCAAAAGTGCGCCGATAGTCCGGAGCCTCGTGGCCGGATGGGTGGCATCGCGGGGCTGGTGTCGGGGCGGATTCGGCCCGTGCTCCAAAACCACCCCGCGGCCATTCGACATGGCTCTTCGGGCGCATTACGCGATGCTGACGACATGTGCGGCCTCGCGTGTTTAGCTGGGCGGATCCGGAACGTCGACGACTGCGAGAGGGTCAGCGCGATGGACGCTGTCGGCCAGCCACGCCTTGACCCGCCGAGGCAATTGCTTGCCACGAAGCAGAACAGCAAGCGCACGTGGGGTAGGCGAATGTGGTTGCGTGGATAGTTAAACCGTGCGGCAGTATGGCGAAGCGCTCATCGGGGGTTGTCCGATCAGCATCCGAACGGGGGAGTGCGGTCGGACGGGCTCTCGGTGCACGACCTCGGCTTCACCACCGGGCTGGCGGTGACTGATGCTTGATGACGGGTCGGTGGTGGCCGGGTATCCCATAGAGCCGGTACTCGGGGTGGGCGGAAAGGGG
>NZ_CAXUCH010000317.1:0-4085 GCF_964249325.1 uncultured Mycobacterium sp.
CTGGCGACCCCCAAAATAGTCTACTATTACTTCCAACACGATACATTAATCTATGACCACTACTTCCATACCTATCTGCAGCCAACCGACCTGATCTGGTCTTTGCTGCAGATCATCGCGACGTCGACCGTTGTCATGCTCGTGCACACCTATTACGGCTTCCACGCGTCGGGCGGCCCGGCCGGCGTCGGTGAAGCGGTCGGCCGTTCAGTGCGCGCCTCGCTGATCGTGGCGATCACGGCGACGTTAGCGGTGGCGATGGCCGCCTACGGGGTGTCCGGCAACTTCAACCTGTCCGGGTAGCGACCAATGAAAACGAAACGACGCGAGGCAGGCCTGCACCCGGCGCTTTGGAGCGTCATCCTCATCGCCTTCATCAGCGGCCTGATCGCACTGACGATAGCGGCGTTCAACAGAGACCTTCAGCCCTATGCCAGGGTGACCCTCGCATCGGACCGGGCAGGGCTGGTCATGGAACCCGGCGCCAAAGTGAAGTTGCGCGGCGTCCAAGTCGGCCGAGTTGCGTCGATCCAGCCGGGAGACCCGGTCAGACTCCGCCTGGAGCTCTACCCCGAGCAGCTGAGATACATCCCCGCCAACGTCACCGCCCAAATCACCGCCACCACAGCATTCGGCGCCAAATATGTCGACCTGCTGATACCGGAGCACCCCAGCCCCAAGCGGCTGGCGAGTGGCGCGGTGGTGATATCACGCAACGTGAGCACCGAGGTGAACACCGTGTTCGAGAACCTCGTGGGGGTGCTGAACCAGGTCGACACCCCCAAGCTCAACGCTGTGCTCACCGCGGTGGGTGATGCTCTGCGCGGCAAGGGTGAGGCCATCGGCGAGGCCACCACAGACTTCAACCAGGTCCTGACGGAAATCAATCCCCGCAGTGAAACCATCCGCGCCGACTGGCGGGCGCTGAAGGGATTCAGCGACACCTACAGCGCGGCCGCACGCAACATCGTGACGGTGCTCGATGCGGCCGCCACCACCAGCGCCACCATCACCCGCAACGCCCCGGCATTGGACTCGTTGCTGCTCAACGTCGCCGGGCTGTCGCGCAGCGGCACCAACCTGATCGGCCCGAATAAGGACAACCTGGTGCACGGCATCAACCTGCTGGAGTCCACCACCCGACTGTTGATGAAGTACAACCCCGAATTAACCTGCACGCTGGTCGGCGGAAAGAACGTCCTGGATTTCGGCTTTTTGGATGTTGCCGGCGGCCACAACGGCTACTCGGTGATCCTCGACGTCGCGTTGCTGCTGGGCGATGACACCTACCGCTTCCCCGATAATCTGCCGATCAACGGCGCCAAGGGCGGACCGGGCGGCCAGCCCGGCTGCGGATCGCTGCCCGACGTCGCCAAGAACTTCCCGCAGCGCTACCTGGTCACCAACACCGGGTGGGGTACCGGGATGGACGTGCGGCCCAACCCGGGCATCGGCTTCCCCGGATACGTCGACTATGCCCCGGTCACGCGCGGCGATCTCAGACCACCCAGCATTCGTCATCCGGGGCCACCGGCGCCGGGTCCGGTCCCGGGAACCGCCGGCTACAACGGCCCGGCACCCTACGGTGCGCCGCAGTACGCCCCGGACGGAACGCCGCTATTTCCCGGCCTGCCGCCAGCACCTCCGCCCGGGCGGCCACGCGAACCTGGACCGCCGCCGGCGGGATCAGAACCGTTCGTGCCGCCGGTGCCCTCCGGTGAGCAACCGACCTGCGGAATCCTCAACCAGCAGTGCGTGCAGCTGGAACCGCCGTATGCCCCAGCGCCCTGACCCGCAGTCAAGAGCCCACACGATCGAGCAGATATCTGAGGAAAGGCCGACATGCGAGAGAATTTGGTAGGAGCGCTGTGGCGCCTTGCCATCTACGCCGTCGTGTCCGCGCTCGGCATGGTCTTGTTGCTCGCTGTGTTCGGGCAGCTGCGTTTTCAGCCGGAGAAAACCTACAAGGCTCAGTTCGCCAACGTGTCGGGGCTGGAAGGGGGAAACTTCGTCCGCATCGCCGGTGTCGAGGTCGGCAAGGTCAAAAACATCTCCATCCAGCCCGACTCCACGGTGCTCGTCGAGTTCAGCGCGGCCAATTCGGTGGTGCTCACCGAGGGCACTAGGGCCGCCATCCGTTTCGCCGACCTCATCGGCGGCAGATATATGGCACTGGAAGAAGGAGCCGGGGGAGTCAAGCGGCTGCGCCCGGGCGCGACAATCCCGCTGAGCCGCACCGAGCCGGCGCTGGACCTCGATGCGTTGATCGGCGGGTTTCGGCCACTGTTTCGAGCGCTGGACCCAGACCAGGTCAACAAGCTGACCGGCCAACTGATCGCGGCCTTCCAGGGTCAGGGCGGGACAATCGGTTCCTTCCTCGACCAGGCCGCGGCGCTGACCAACACCTTGGCAGACCGCGATCAACTGATCGGTCAGGTGATCACCAATTTAAACAGCGTGCTGGGGTCATTGAGCGGCCAAAGCGGCCAGTTCGCCAAGGCGATCGACTCACTTTCGGAGCTCGTAGCAGGTCTCAGAGCCCGCAAACAAGACATCACCAACGGGGTGGTTTTCGCCAACGCCGCTGCCGGCTCAGTCGCCGATCTGCTGGCGCAGGCCCGCCCACCGCTGAAAAAGGTTGTGCACGAGACGGATCGAACCGCCGCCACGGTGTTCGCCGACCGCGATTACTTCGACAACTTCCTGCAAACCTGGCCCGACGCGACTCAAATACTCAACAGGCAGGGCATGTACGGCGACTTTTTCAGCTTCTATCTGTGCGACATCGTGCTGAAGCTCAACGGCAAAGGCGGCCAACCGCTTTACGTCAAGCTGGCCGGGCAGGCCACGGGGAGGTGCACGCCGCGGTGAGACCCTTCTCCGAGCGCAATCCGTTCGCCCTGGGGGCCATCGGCCTCGGCGTGATCCTTGCTCTGATGATGCTGTCGCTGAACTACGACAAGCTGTGGTTCATCAACAGGGACAAGGTCTACGCGGCGTACTTCGCTGAGGCGGGCGGGCTCGCTGGCGGCAACCATGTTCTGGTGTCGGGGTACCGGGTCGGGCAGGTCGCCAGCGTCGAGCTGGACGGGCCGCGGGTGCTGGTCAAGTTCACGGTGGCCCGCAACATTCGCCTCGGTGACCGTACCGAGGCGGCAATCAAATTGAGGACCGTGCTTGGCAGCAAGATTCTCGAGGTCACGCCGCGCGGAGACAAGCCGCTGAGCGGCACCATACCGCTGGAGCGGACCACGTCGGCCTATCAACTGCCAGACGCGCTGGGTGATCTCACCAACACCATCAGCGGACTCGACACCAACCAGCTATCCAAATCGCTGGCCGTGCTGGCAACCACGTTCTCCGATACGCCGCCCGACCTCAAGGTCGCGGTGCAGGGCGTGGCGCGATTCTCTCAGACGCTCGACGAGCGCGACGCCCAGCTGCGAAACCTGTTAACTAGCGCCAACAAGGCCACCAAGGTGTTGGCCGAACGCAGCGACGAAGTGGTCAGGCTGGTCGCCGACACCAATGAGCTTTTGGTCCAGCTCAGAAGCCAAAGCCGCGCACTGGACCAGATCGCCAACAACCTTTCCGCGCTGGCCCTGCAGATCAAGGGCTTCATCGCCGAAAACCGCGACACGTTGAAGCCGACGTTGGACAAGCTCAACGAGGTCCTCACGATCGTCGACAACCGGAAAGAACGCGTGCAGAAGGCTCTGGTGGGGCTCAACAGATACGCCTTGGGGCTCGGCGAAGCGGTGTCATCGGGACCGTTCTTCAAGGCATACGTGGTCAACTTGCTGCCCGGGCAATTCGTGCAGCCGTTCATCGATGCGGCCTTCTCCGACCTCGGACTCGACCCGAATGTGCTGGCGCCCACCGAGCGGGCCGATCCGCAAGTCGGCCAGCCGGGCACACCGCCGCTGCCGATCCCGTACCCGCGGACTGGCCAGGGCGGCGAACCGCGCAGGACGATCCCGGATGCGATCACCGGCAACCCGGCAGATCGGCCCTGCGGGCCGCCGGGCGTGCCGCTGCCCGGCCCCGGCTGTTACCCGTATCGGGAGCCGCCGCCCGCACCACCG
>NZ_CAXUCH010000318.1:0-4083 GCF_964249325.1 uncultured Mycobacterium sp.
ATGCCCTACCGTCACCACCCTTCGCACGGATTCCTCCGCGCACCTGCCGCGCATCGCGGCGCCATCAGCTGCAACCCGGGGAACCGTGCTCGTGACCGGTCCCCACTTTATTGAAGCAGCTTGACGGGCAACGCGCGCGCACGATCGGTTGCCCGTCTGGGCGGTGTGCTGTTAGATGCCGCCGGCCGTAGTGGGTATCTATCAGTTGACCGACGAGTGATCGGATAGATGTGACACGCGATATTGATGTTGTTCCGCTGCAGCGGCGTCGCGAGCACAATGGAATCTCGCGAATCGGTAAGTCAACGGCAAGGAAACGCAACGGCCTCCGGCCGGCGACAAGTTAAGGGGGTCACCCATCGCGAAGGTGGATATCGCGGTGCTGCTTGCCTTGATTGCCGCGCTGGTATCCGGAGCGGGGGATGTGATTCGCCAGCGGTCTGCGCAGGAGATCACCGACGAACCGGTGGGACATTGGCAGCTGTTCCGCATGTCGCTGCGCGACGTCCGCTGGTGGTTGGGCGGCGTGGCGGCGGTGGCCAGTTTCGGCTTGCAAGCTGTGGCCCTGGGGCTGGGTTCGGTGGTGTTGGTGCAGGCGCTGCAGGTGACCGCGCTGCTGTTCGCGTTGCCGATCAATGCTCGGCTGACCGGCTACCGGGTCACCCGCTGGGAGTGGCTGTGGGCGGCGTTGGTGGCCGGCGCGGTAGCGGTCTTCGTCATCGTCGGTGATCCGACCGCCGGCGTGCAGCGCGGGTCGGCCCACACGTGGGCCGTGGTAGCCGCGGTGATGACGCCGGTGTTGGTGCTGTGTGTGGTGGGGGCACGGATCTGCTCAGGAGCGGTGGCCGCGGTATTGCTGGCGGTGGTCTCGGCGTCGGCGTGGGCGCTGTTCGCGGTGTTGACCAAGGGCATAGTCGAGGTGCTCGAACAGGGTTTGGCAGCGGTGCTGCGCGCGCCGGAGCTGTATGCATGGCTGCTGGCGGCGCTCGTCGGCACGGTGTTTCAGCAGTCGTCGTTCCGGGCCAGTGCACTGACCGCCTCGTTGCCGACGATGACCGTGGCGGAGCCGGTGGTGGCGTCTGTCCTCGGCGTCGTCGTGCTCGGCGAAACCTTGCAGACCCCCGGGCCCGAGGTGGTCGTGCTCGTAGCGGCGGTGCTCGTGATAATCGCGGCGACCACAGCCCTGGCCCGCGGCGAGGCCGCATCGATGGCCGCCGGTGCCGAAGCGCATCCCGCGGCGTCGTGGGACAGCGGATTGACGGTGAGCGGCGCAGCGGCTCGTTCCGGCCTGGCGGCGGCAGTTGCTGAAAGTGTCGAGCGCAATAGAGTGTTTCTGGGCCGGTCGGCGAACAGTAGTTGAACGGCCAGTGAGCGTGACGGCTTCCGGGCCGAACGTCGGCGAGGAGGTCACCCATGTCGAACACCGATATTGCGACGCTGCTCGCCCTATGCGCTGCCCTGGCAGCCGCAATCGGCAGTGTGATCCGTCAGCGGTGCGCGCAGGTAATCACCGACCAACCCGTCGGCCACTTGGCGTTGTTCGGCATGTTGTTGCGCGACATCCGTTGGTGGCTGGGCGGATTGGGGGACATCGCCAGTTACTGTCTGATTGCTGCGGCGCTCGACAAGGGCTCGGTCATGCTGGTCACGGCACTGCAGGTGACGGTCATTCTGTTCGCGTTACCGATCTACGCGCGGGTGACCCGTCATCGGATAACCGGCCCGGAGTGGATATGGGCGGTATTGCTGGCCGTGGCCTTGGCGGTAGTCGTCACAGTTGGAGATCCGACGGCCGGTTACTCTCACGGCTCGGCGACTGCCTGGCTGGTGGTGGCACTCGTGATGGGGCCCGCGTTGGCGTTGTGTGTGGTGGGCGCACAGCTCTGGTCGGATCGTCCGGCTGCGGCGGTATTGCTTGCGGTGGTTTCGGGTTCGTCGTTGGCGCTGTTCGCGGTGCTGACCAAGGGCATTGTCGATCTGCTTGAACACGGCGCTGGTGAGCTGCTGCGGACACCGGAGCTGTATGCCTGGGTGCTCGCGGCCCTGGTCGCGATGATCTTTCAGCAGTCGGCGTTTCGCGCCGGCGCCCTGACTGCTTCGCTGCCGACGATTACCGTGGCAAAGCCTATAGTGGCCACGGTGCTCGGAGTCACCGTGCTCGGCGAGACTTTGCGCGCCGACGGCCTCGAGTGGGTCGTGCTCATCGTGGCCGCCGTTTTGGTGTTGGTCGCGACGGTGGCTCTGGCTCGCGGCGAGGCCGCCACGATGGCGGCCGGTGCGGGGCGTGACGTGATAGCCGACGACCAGTCGACGGCGTCGTCGCCACCCCTGAGCGGCTGACGGTTTCCCGGCGCGCCGCACGTCGTTGCCCAGCGCCGCAGCATGTTCATGCCACAGTTGGTATGCCGAGAGAAAGTCGGTGGGGAGGTCAGCCATGCCGAAGGCGGATATCGCGGCGCTTCTGGCCTTGAGCGCTGCGGTGTTCATCGCGATCGGCAATGTGATCCATCAGCGCGCTGCGCGGCAGGTGACGGACAAACCGGTCGGTCATGTGGGGTTGTTCACCCGGCTGCTGCGGTACCCCTGGTGGTGGGTGGGAAGCCTGGTTGGCGCCGTCGGCTTCGGCCTGCAGGCCGCCGCGTTGGGCTTGGGATCTGTGCTGTTGGTGCAGGCATTGCTGGTGACGGCGCTGCTGTTCGCCTTGCCGATCAACGCCCGCATCAATCACCGCAAGATGACTAGGCGGGAGTGGACGTGGGCGGCGTTGTTGGCGGGTGCCGTCGCGATCGTGGTGACCATCGGCCATCCGTCGGCCGGTCACGCGCGGGCCTCGATGGCCACCTGGGCGATCACGCTTGTGGTGATCCTCCCGGTGTTGGTGTTGTGCTTGGTGGCGGCACGCAGGCGCTCCGGTCCGGTCGTCGCGGTGCTCCTGGCAATCGCCTCGGCTTTGTCCTGGGCGCTGTTTGCGGTGTTGACCAAAGGGGTCATCGGGGTGCTCGGCGGCGGCCTGGGAGCACTGCTGCGGGCACCGGAGTTCTACGGGTGGCTGTCGGCCGGGTTGGGCGCGACGGTGTGGCAGCAGTCGTCGTTTCGCGCCGGCGCGCTGACCGCATCGCTGCCGACGTTGACGGTCTGCCAGCCGCTGCTGGGTTCGGTGCTCGGCATTGCGATGCTCGGCGAAGTCCTGCGCCCGGGTCAGGCGGGCTGGTCAACCTTGGCGGTGGCGGTTGTTGTGATGCTTGCCGCCACGGTGGCGCTGGCCCGCGACGAGGCTACGGTCGCGCTCGGCCGCAGCGACGACATGACGGCCACCCGCCAACCTGCGATGTCGCCGGGACGTTAGTTTTGGTGGCGTGCTGGGCGCCATCGCGATCATTCCGTCCGCACCCGTCCTGGTCCCACAACTGGCGGGAGCAGCCGCCGCGGAGATAGCTGACCTGCGCGAGGCGGTGATCGCCGCTGCCGCCGCGCTGCCGCCGCGCTGGATTGCTCTCGGCGCCGGTCGGGCGGACAGTGTGGTCGGGCCCGACAACGTCGGCACCTTCGCCGGCTTCGGCGTCGATCTGCCGGTGCGGCTGTCGCCGGGGGCCGATCGTCCACCTGGCGAAATGCCGCTCTGTGCCTTGATGACCGGGTGGGTGCGCGAGCAGGCCCAGCCCGGGGCGTCGGCCGAGGTGCGGGTGTACGCGCCCGACCACCACGTTGACGTTGCGTTGGCCCGAGGCCGGCGGCTGCGCGCCGAGATCGACAAGGATACCGAGCCGACCGGGGTGCTGATCGTCGCCGACGGCGCCACCACCTTGAGCCCCGCCGCCCCCGGCGGGCACAACCCCCGCGACGCGCAGGTTCAACTCGCCTTGGACGACGCGCTGGCCTGCGGTGATCTGGTCGCCTTGGCCCGGCTGCCGGGCCAGGTCGTCGGGCGCGTGCCATTTCAGGTGCTGGCCGGGCTCGCCGCGCCCGCGCCGCGATCGGCCAAGGAGCTCTACCGCGGAGCGCCTTACGGGGTGGGCTACTTCGCCGGCATCTGGCAGCCGTGAGCAGACCGCTGGCGATCGTCGGGCCCACCGGCACCGGCAA
>NZ_CAXUCH010000319.1:0-4059 GCF_964249325.1 uncultured Mycobacterium sp.
GCCAGGCGCCATCTCCCCCCTCTGCCAGCACAAACGCAGTAACCGTCAGGAGTAACGACCGTCCATGACCCCGAAACAGCCATACGCAGCAAACGACCGCGCCACGCTGGCTAATGCGGCCGCGGGCGGCGACACCCTGGCTGTGTTGTGTTGTCTGCGAGACAGATTGGCCGCCGAGTTGGACGCCGCGACGTCGGCGCGCGACGTGGCGGCATTGTCGCACCAGCTAACGGATGTGCTGGCGCGGATCCAGGCCGTGCGTGCCGCGCGGGTGATGCCGGCGAAGATCGACGAGCTGCGGGCGCGCCGGGCTCGGCGACGCGCCGCGGCCACGCGCGGGGACAGCGGGAAGGGGGCCGACACGTGAGATTGCTGGGCCAAAAGCAACACGCTCGGGCGTGGGTGTTCGCGGCCAACCCGCGACTGGTCCCGGCTGCGGATCGGCTCAGCGGATTACGTGATGGACCGCCGAGAGCCGGTCAGTTTGGCGGCCGAGCTGGTCGCCGCTGTGGACGCGTCGAAGAAGGCAGGGGGCGCCGCCGGCTTCGACGCAGAGACCTCACCGGGCGGCCCGCTAGTTGCGTGGCGTGGGCCGCCCGGTGAGCCACGCAGACGATCATGCTTGGCGCCGAACTTTTTTCGCTGCCGGGCGTGTCGGGGACAGGTTCGGGGACAGGTCGTGTTATCTTGTTCTTAAGGCCACGCAGACCGATACCCGAGGAAGGGGTGTGTTTAGCGTGGCGCAAGATCTAGAGCCGCCCAAGCTGATTGGCGGCAAGCGCTATCAAGACTGGACCGAGGCCGAACGCCGCGACGCCTGGCTGTGGAGTCTTGGACCCCGCTTCCGGACGCCAGGCATGAAGCCGCCGCCAGAGCCCAACTATTACCTGCCGCCGATTCCGGGCAGTGCCAGCGATATCGACCACGCCTGCCAAGGCTCGACGGTCGACCTCTAGGAGACGCGAATGTCAGTAACCGATGATGGTGCCCGCGGCTCGGTGCGGCTGAAGGTCAAAGACGGTGTGGCGCTGGTGCGTGTCGCCGACCCGAGCGGCAAGTTGCATGAGTTTTACACCCACTACGGGCAGCCGGCGATTTTGCCGCCGTGGGCGACGCACGACGATTCTCAGGTCCGCCACCTGCTCGACAATGAGCTCGTCGAGCTGGTCGACGAGCAAGGCCGGGCGCTTGACCCCGGCCGGGTGTGGGAGTGCGTGTCCGCGCTGGTCGCTGTCGGACTGCCGGCGGACGCGGGCGGCGAGCGGGCGCGCGAAGCGCTGCGCCGCAACGGCTTGCACTACCGCAATCAGACGATCTGTGAGGCGGTCCGGTTGCGCAAGTCGCACGCGAAATACGAGGCGCCAGCATGATCCGCGAGCGGGTCGACATCGGCGTGACCCCGACCGAGGTGTGCGCGGTGCCCTACCAGTACAACGGGGTGCTGCTGAGCAACACGGGAACCGCTGTTGTGGCCGTGGACGTCGGGCCCGATGTGGCCGTGGATGGCCTCGACGCCGGGCTGACGATTCAGCCTGGGCAGACCGCCACCCTGCCGACCCCGGCATCACCCTACGACGTGCGGATTTTCGCGGTGGCGGCCGGTGCCGGCGGCGAGCTGACGTACCTGCTGCCGGGCTGATGATGAGACCTGTCCCGCCCCGTTTTCCCGCGAGTTTTCGGGGCGGGACAGCCACACCCGGCCGCCTGCGACGGGGGCCAAGGCGCAGCACCCCCTTTTGCGCCGCGGCGGCCGGGTGTGCAACCACAGTGGAAGGCGATGCGCGATGACTCAGCCGGCGGTGTTCGCGGTCGGTACGACACCGGCACAGATTCCGTTGCCGCCGGTTGAGGCGGTGCTGGTGCTCAACAGCAGCGGCGGCCTGGGCGATACGGGCGGCCCCGACATCATGGTCAACACCGGCTCACCGGCCTCGGTTAACCCGCAGGTCGGCATCCGGCTCAAACCGGGCGAGCTGTTCACCTTCCCGCTGCAAAGCAACGGCCAACAGCTGGCGCTGTACGCGGTGGCGGCCGGTGCCGGCGGGCAGGTGAAGGTGGAGCTTTTCACTTGAGGGAGGTATCAAAAGTGGACCCCGATGACGCTGCGGTACAGCCGTATTCGGCGGCGCTGGCCGCGCAGCAGATGATGTGTCGGCTCACCGGCAACCCGACGCAGTTCACCGAACCGGCGTTTACAGCGCTGTTCGCCCAGGCGTGGAACGCTCGCTACGGGCACGGCGACGGCATGCCGTATCTCGACGTGCCGTTTTGAGCCAGACGAGACCGGCTGCCTTAGCTGTCGTAGGGCGACAGGTTTCGCCAGCCCTCCTCTCGGCTCCATAAGAGCACTCGCCGAGAGAACGCCGGCGCTAGCCAAAGGTGTGAAATGTAGTCCGGAACCGGCGGTGGCTCAGGGGGCAGCGCTTTTCCGAACGCGAGTCCCGAGGTAATGCTGAACGGTAGGGCGCTGTCGTGAAGCGCGATGAACAGGTGGCGTTCGTCGGCGTCGGCCCGTGCGAGCTTCTCGAAATGCGACTGAATGTGCGGGCTTTTTGCGAACGCCGCGCCGAGCTCGGCCGCAAAGCCTGACATCGACTCATCAATGAAGCCACCACCGGACGCCGGAACCACCAGTGCAGCTGGGTTCTTCATGTGTGTCACGTGTTGTTGCGGGTGGCCCCTTATGTTGGAGCGCGATTCTTGTACGAGCCATTGCAGATCTGGATCTGCCGATGGGGACCACCCAAGTTGACGCTCAGGATGCGCTACGCCTGCGGCTTCACAGATCAGAATGATTTTCTGATAGCACTTCTTGAGCCGCCGAAGGTCCTCCGGCGAGCCGATTTCGATAGTCCAAAACCACTTACCGGGCAGTGGCCACTTGTGGTTGTCACGGGCGAGCAGGCTTGCCGTGTGAAGCGCACCTTTGGCCGCCAAGTTGGTGACCTCGAATGCCGCGGTACGGCCGTCGCGAAGTGTCAGCATCGCGTCGACCGCGCCGTGCCGGTGTTGACCGTCCCATGCTGTTGCGACTGCTCCAAGTGATCGCTCAGCGATCAGACAGGCTTCCCGCTCCTGTCTAGACAGCCCTTGTAATTCACTTCGCGGCCGCCCTGGCCTGCGCTCCCATTCCTCGGCGAATTTGCGGACCGCAGCCGCGTCCCACACCGCGCCGCCACGCAGCTCAGCCAGCGGCGCCGGGAATGCCGCGTTCTGGCGCAACTGGTGCACGCGCTGACGCGCAATGCCGAGCTCCTCGGCGATCTCCGCAGCGGACATCAGTTCAGGCATCGTCGGTGCCTCGGCGCGGCGCGCATGCTCGAGCTCGGTGACTACCTCGAGGCCGATCGGCGAATCGATCTGTACCACGTGGGTGACCTCGTCAAGCGTCTTGGCGATCGCGTCAGGAATGCTCAGGCTTGCGGGCGCGTAAACCGTGACGTCGATACCCCGGCCCGGGATACGCGCAACCGACCCGTCGAAGTTCTCCAGCCGCGCCTGCCACTCATCCATCGTTTCCGTCGTGGGATCGGCGTCGAAGGTGAACGTGATAACCCAGTCTCCGGTACTGGTCGTCACTTCTCGCCTCCCTTCTTGCGTTGCGAGCGTTGTTCCTTCTTGCTCGGCGCTGGCCACGGTAGGCCAGCTTTCTTCAGTGCCACCAATAGGTCTCGTCGCCGCCGGTATGGGTTGCTGGGCGTGGCGGGGTAGCTGGCGATGTATACGCCTTCCGGGTTGTAGAACCGGGTATAGCCCTTCGAGTCGTCAACGACGGCCCATCCCTGCGACCGAGCCCACTTCACGATGTCTGCGATGTCACTGTTCATAGTCCCTAATCCCTTGCGACTCGTCAAGGGTAATGAAAAACACGAACCATCGTCAAGAGTTTATGTCAGTGGGCAGGCAGGTTTGCGAGCAGGCTTCGGGCGCGACCGAAAACGGTAGCTAATGACCCATCCGCAGCGGTTATGGGCGCGTCAGCGGTGTGACCTGCCCCCTCTTTACCAGGCGCACGCGGCCGCGGCCCGGATCTCGTCGTCGTCGATGGCGGTGTAGCGC